>JBGPLJ010000445.1:0-2525 GCA_041486385.1 Steroidobacteraceae bacterium | reverse complement strand
GCTTCTGCAGAAAGTCGAAGGCCCCCTGCTGCATGGCTTCGACGACCATCGGAACATCGCCGTGCCCGGTGATGAAGATCACCGGAATCATCGCGCCGCGAAGATTCAGCTGCTCCTGCAGCTCAAGGCCGCTCATGCCGGGCATGCGCACGTCGAGCACCAGGCATCCGGGTTGCTCGGCCTTGTAGGTCTTCAGAAACTCATCGGCGGATGCCAGCGTGGTTGCGGTCAGGCCCACCGACTTCAGCAGAAAGCGCAATGAGTTGCGTACCGCGTCGTCGTCGTCCACGACGAATATCGTTGGTGTTGGATCTTTCATGTCCTTACATCTCAGGCTGCCGGCAAGCGCGCAAAGAAACAGGCCCCCACCGGGCTCACCGGCCGATGGCCTAGTCGTCCACCATGGAGTCGCAAAATTGTCGCACTAATCGCGAGTCCAAGTCCCGTGCCAGCCTCCTTGGTGGTGAAGAACGGGTCGAATATCCGGTCCACAGCATCCGGAGCGACCCCCGGTCCGGTATCGGAGAGGGACAACTCCACGTTGCCGTCGCCGGCGCGGGCCGTGCGAATGGCGATCTCGCGTCGGGCCGGCTCGACGTCGGCCAGTGCTTCGAGCGCATTGCGCAGGAGATTGAGGAGCACGTGCTGAATCTGGGCGCCGTCGACCGAGACCGGCGGCAACCCCGCGGCCAACTCGAGTCGGAGACTCACTCCCTGCACCCGGGCGTCGGTCTCCATCAGTTCCCGCACCTCGCCGACGAGTGCGTTGATGTCGTTCGGACGCCGTTCGGTCTCACCGCTACGCACGAGACTGCGCAGCCGTCCAATGATGCCACCGGCCCGAATTGCCTGCGATGCAATCTGTTGCAAGGCATCGCGCACGTCGCCGAGACTCGGATCGCCGCGATCGATGAGCCGTGTGCAGGCTTGCGCGTAGGTGACGATTGCGGTCAGCGGTTGATTGAGCTCATGCGCGACCCCTGATGCCATCTCGCCGATGGTCGCCAGGCGCGAGACATGCATGAGGCGGCCTTCAAGGCGCTCCCCTTCTTTCTCGGTCGGCCGGCCGATTGTGGCTTTCACACCGTCAATCCGCTTCTTCACCCAAAGCTAGCTCAGGATCAAGTATCGGCCGCCGATGAACGGCGCGCGCTAGGTACATTCCGCAGTCGGAGGGATCAGCCGATCAGCAAGCCGTCGATCAGCCGCAGCAACTCGTCGGCGTCGATCGGCTTGCTGGCAATGCGCAGCCGATCATCGAGGCGCAGCTCGCGAATCATCGATGATGTATCTCCAGTGATAAGGATCACGCCGAGTGCGGCGCCCACGATTTCCCGCACCTTGCCAATGACCTGTACGCCCGTGTCGGACTTGCCCAGATGGTAATCTGTGACCAGCAGGTGGATTTCGGGGCTGTTCTTTGCCTTTTCGGCTGCTTCGGCGAGCGAAGCGGCTGTGATGACTTGATATCCCTCTACCGTCAGCAGCATGCGCGTGGCATCGCGCACGCCCGGATCGTCCTCGACCAGAAGAATCCTCGGAGCCAGCTTCCGGCGAGGCGCAACAATCGGCGAACCCGCCGGCGCCGCCGTCAACTCGGCCCGGCCTGAGCTCAACGGCAGCTCGACGGCAAAGACGGAGCCGCGGCCGAACTCCGAAGTCACGTCGAATTTCAGGCCGAGGAGCTCGACCAGCCGCCGTACGATGCTGAGGCCGAGTCCATAGCCTTCATGGGAAGGGCCACGCGAGCCGCTGATCTGATAGAACTCATCGTAAATTGTCGGCAATTTGTCGGCTGCGATGCCGATTCCGGTGTCCGCTATTTCGATCCGCAACGTTGCCTGGCGCGGCACACAGCGCAACGCCACCCAGCCCTTCTGCGTGTATTTGATGGCATTCGACACGAGGTTGCGCAGAATCTGGCCGACCAGCGAGGCATCCGAACGGACCGTCAACTGCGCGATCTCGATGCGCAGCTCCAGCCCCTTGCTCTGCGCGATCGAGGCGAATTCGCTGCGCATTTCTTCCAGCAGTACCGCGACGGTGAAATCGGTGATATCCGGCTTGATGGCGCCGGACTCGAGCTTGCTGATGTCGAGCAGCGCGTTGAGTAGGCGCGCCATCGCCTCGATGGCCTGCGACTCATGCTGCAGGATCTCCTGCGTTGCGGAGTCGTGTACCGTGCGTCGCAATGCGCCGTTCAACAGCGTCAGCGTCTGCAGCGGCTGGCGCAGATCGTGGCTCGCCGTGGCAAGGAAGCGGCTCTTGGCCTGATTGGCGCGGTCCGCAGCTTCGCGGGCTGCCAGCAGGTCGGCCTGAATCGCCCTGCGATCGGTCACGTCCCGAATGGCAGCCGCCACCAGGGTGCGGTCGCCATCGCGGATGGGGCTCAAGCTCACTTCCACAGGGAATTCGCTGCCGTCCTTACGGAGCGCGAACAGGTCACGACACACTCCCATCGGTCGGACACGGACACTTTGCGCATACTCGCGGCGGTGTTCCAGGTGCGCTGGCCCAAAGCGCTG
>JBGPLJ010000444.1:0-2529 GCA_041486385.1 Steroidobacteraceae bacterium | reverse complement strand
GCGCGCTGAGGGCCGCGAGCTGGCACGCAATGCGCGGCCACCACCGCAGCGTGCCGTAGCACCAGGCCTGCAGCTCCGCGTGCGCCCGCAGCGGTAACCCATCGCGGCCTGCGGCCAGCGCATCCTCGAGGTTGCGGCCCTCGTCGATCACAGTGTGCACGACCCGCGCCGCCGCCGCGCGCGCCGCGGCGCTCGTCGAACCCTTAGCAGCCACTGCGCCTGGCCTGTCGTGATGCCGCCGTTGGCAGGAAGATCCTATTCACGACAGAGAATCGCCCGCGATCGCATGCGCGTGCAGGAAATCCGCCGCGTCGATGCGCTTGCGCCCCGGCAATTGCAGCGTGCGGAGCGCGAGACTGCCGTGTCCGCAGGCGATCTCTATGCCGCTCGCGTCCGCGCTCAAGACCTCTCCCGGTCGCGCCCCCAGGCGTCCGGCGCGAACTTCCGCGCGCCAGATCTTGATCTGCTCGCCGCGCCAGAGCGCCGCAGCGCCTGGCGAGGGGTCGTAAGCACGGATGCGACGCGCGATGCTTGCGGCGGAGTCACTCCACACGATGCGGGCGTCGTCCTTCGAAATCTTCGGCGCATAGGTCACTGCGCTCGGGTCCTGCTCGCGCGGGACCGCGGTGCCCGCTGCCACCGAAGCCAGGACCTCCACCATGAGGGTTGCACCGGCCGGGGCGAGCGCGTCGTGCAGCTCACCGGCCGTCATGTGGGCGTCGATGCGCTGCTCGCGCTGGGCGAGGATGGGACCTTCGTCGAGTCCCGCAGTCATGCGCATGATCGTGACACCCGTCGTCGAGTCACCCGCGAGGATCGCCTGTTGAATCGGTGCTGCACCCCGCCAGCGCGGCAGCAGCGATGCATGAATGTTGAAACAGCCGAGCCGCGGCACGTCGAGCACGCTCTGCGGCAGGATGAGACCGTACGCAACCACCACGAGTACGTCGGGAGCAAGCTGCCGCAGCCGCGGCAGGGTCTCGGGCATTCTCATGGACAGCGGCTGCTCGACGACAAGCTCGAGCTCGAGCGCGCGCATTTTCACTTCGGAGGGCTTCAGGTTGCGGCCGCGTCCCGCCGGGCGATCCGGTTGTGTGTACACGGCGGGCACCTGGTGGCCCGCGGCGACAATTGCATCGAGCGCCGGCACTGCAAATGCGGGCGTACCGGCGAACACGATGCGCAGTTGCATCAGAGCGCGGGAGTCTTGGATCGAGCGAGTGGCTCCGTTCGCTGGCGACGCTCTTTTTCGAGACGCTTGCGAATTCGCTCGCGCTTGAGCTCCGACAGATAGTCGACGAAGAGCTTGCCGTCGAGATGATCGATTTCGTGCTGGAGGCAGATGGCGAGGAGGCCCTCAGCCTGAAGCTCCTGGGGCGCGCCTTTCGTGTCCTCAAAGGCGACCCGGATGGCCCGAGCTCGCTCAACATCCTCGAAGATGCCGGGCACGGACAGACACCCCTCCTGGCTCACAGTCTTCTCGGTCAGCGCCAGCAACCTCGGATTAACGAGCACATGGGGCTGATTACGCTCCTCGGAGACGTCACAAACCAGCATTCGCTTGTGAATGTTGACCTGGGTCGCGGCCAGACCCACCCCATTCGATTTATACATAGTGTCGAGCATGTCCTTGGCGAGCTGGCCGAGGCCGGCATCAAATAGGCCTATTGGGGTCGCTTGGATTCGCAGCCGGGGGTCCGGGTATTCAAGGATTGTTAGCTTTGCCATAGGACTTGGGGATGATAATTCGTGCATTCCCCGCACAAATGCTGCTAAATTTATGTCTGCACTGAAGATACTGTCTGTAACCGGCGACGAGTTGGCGCTCAGACCCTCGATCGTTCTCTGTGTGTGGCCCCTTCGACGGGCGCCTGCGCCGGCCGGCATTATAGCAGCGTCACGCACGTCGCCCTCATCGCATCGCAGGAGCTCGTAATGTTTGATTATCAGCGAGTTACGGCGCGAATCGACTCGCGAAATGGCGCCCGGATACGCCTGTTCGGCACGCTCGGCTCACTCATTCTTATAGGCTGGCTCTCGGCCTGTTCGGGCGGCAAGAACGCCCGCGACGAAGCGGCGGCGGCACCCCCGCCCCCACCGCCGGCCGAGGCATCGGCCCCGGCGGCCGAGCCCGCCGCTGTGGCGGCACCTGCCCAGGCAATGGATCAACCGAGCACGGGCGAGCCAGTCGTTCTGAACGCCTCCGCCCCCCGGAAGTATGTCGTCAAGAAGGGCGATACGCTTTGGGACATCGCCAAGCAGTTCCTGCGCGATCCCTGGTTCTGGCCCGAGATCTGGTACGTCAATCCGCAGATTGAGAACCCGCACCTCATCTATCCGGGCGACGAGCTGTCGCTGGGCGTCGGGGCGGACGGCAAGCCGCAAGTAACCCTGACGCGCGGCGTGGGGGATCGACTGTCGCCGCAGATGCGAAGCCAACCACTGGAAGATGCGATCAAGGCAATTCCGTACGAGATCGTCGCGTCCTTCATGTCGCGGCCGTCGGTTCTCGAGAAGGAACAGATCAAG
>JBGPLJ010000443.1:0-2534 GCA_041486385.1 Steroidobacteraceae bacterium | reverse complement strand
GCTCGGCTTTCGCATCCCGGCGAACACAGCGGGTCTGCGCGGGGCGAGCCATCGCGTCGCGGACATGGTGTTTGAGAAACTCATCGGTGTGCGCGGCGCATTCTCGACGCGCATTGCCTACGTCTCGGTCGACGGCAAGCCACCGCACCAGAATCATCAGTTGATCGTGGCGGACGCGGATGGGGCGAACTTCCGGGTGGTGGCGGCGGGGCCCGATCCGATCATGTCGCCCGCATGGTCACCGGACGGCGGGAGCCTCGCCTATGTGTCATTCGAGAACCAGTTACCCGCCATTTTCGTGCAGGAGCTGCGTAGCGGCGTACGCAGTCGGGTATCGGCGCGCGCCGGCGTGAATGGCGCGCCAGCCTGGTCGCCTGACGGCAAGAAGCTGGCGCTCGCGTTGTCACGGCGCGATGGCAATCTCGATATCTACGTGCTGACGCTCGCCGATCAATCGCTCATCCGGGTGACTGAGGATCCGGCCATCGATACTGAACCTGTCTGGTCCGCCGATGGTCAGACGCTGTACTTCACGTCGGACCGCGCGGGCGGGCCGCAGGTGTACAAAGTGGCGGCGGTTGCAGGGGCCAAAGTGCAGAGACTGACGTTCGACAGCAGTTACAACGCCCGGCCGCGAATTTCGCCGGACGAGCGCGAGCTCGCGTTCGTGACGCTCGACAACGGTGGCTATCGCATCGCGACGCTCGATCTGAAATCGGGCACGACGCGCATACTCACGCAGGGCACGCTCGACGAATCGCCGAGTTATGCGCCGAACGGCGTCATGCTGATTTACGCGAGTCAGGACCGCGGCCGCGGCGTGCTCGCGATCGTTTCAACCGACGGCAAGGTGCACGAGAGTCTCGCCGCCGATCAGGGCGAAGTGCGCGAACCGGTGTGGGGCCCCTACGCAAACTAACTCCCTCTCCCCATCTATTCCCTCTCCCCTTTCAAGGGGAGAGGGTTAGGGTGAGGGGATTTGATCGAGGGTAGGGTGAGGGATTCTTGTTCTTGACCACGCAACACTTGAAGTGCTAACTAACGACGCGCAAGCGCGCCGCGGATATTGGAGGAAACATGCAGAGGATTTCACTGCCGTTCGGCACGGCCCTGGTTCTTGCGTTCAGCATGCTGCTCGCGGGATGTCCGAAGAAACCCACCACGCAGGAAGCGCCGCCTGCCGCGACCACGGAACAGAATGCCCCTGCGCAGTCGAGCGAGGTTGGCGCGGCCAGCCAGACGAATGACGCGCGCGCCGCGGAGCAGCGGCTGCTTGCGCAGACTGTCATCTATTTCGACTTCGACAAGGCCGATATCCGGCCCGAGTACACCGAGGTGCTGGCGGCGCACGCGCGCCGGCTCGCGGGCAGTCCGAATCTCAAGGCGCGCCTGGAAGGGCATACCGACGAGCGCGGCTCGCGGGAGTACAACATCGGCCTCGGCGAACGGCGCGCGCAGTCGGTACGTCGAGCGCTGCTGCTGCAGAGTGTGGGCGATGGTCAGTTGACCACCGTGTCGTATGGCGAAGAGCGCCCGGCGGTCGATGGTCACGATGAAGCTTCCTGGGCGAAGAATCGCCGGGTCGAAATCGTTTATTCCAATCCGTAATCTCCTGTGAGCGCCATGAGCCGGTCATATCGCATTGCTGGGCTGGGCGCGATCCTCATCGCGCTGACGTTGGGGGCCGCCGGTTGCGCGAGCACGCCGCCGGAGCAGGATCCCGTCTTTCTGAGACTCAACGACCTGGATGCGCGTCTCGCCAAGGTCGAGCGCATTCTGGGCAATCAGAGTCTGGTGGAGCTCGCGCAGCAGCTCGAGAGCCTGCAGGCCGATGTGCGCAGTCTGCGCGGCGATCTCGAGCAGCTGCAGCACTCGAGTGAAAGCGGACGCAGCCAGCAACGCGACCTGTATGCGGATCTCGACAAGCGGCTGCAGACGCTCGAGGGCGCAACATCGGCCGCGGCGTCCGCCGGTGCCGCAGCCAAGCCGGCGGTAGGTGCCGCCGGGACTGACAAGGGCTACTACGACACCGCGTTCAATCTGCTGAAGGGCGGTCAGTACGACAAGGCGATCACCGCGTTCCAGCAGTTCCTGGCCGCGTTTCCCGACAGCGCGCTCGCGGACAATGCGCAGTACTGGCTCGGCGAGGCGTACTACGTCAACAAGGATTTCGAGTCCGCGCTCAAGGCGTTCCGCACGGTCGTTGACCACTGGCCCGATTCGCGCAAACGTCCCGATGCCCTGCTCAAGATCGGCTACTGCAACTACGAATTGAAGCACTGGGCCCCCGCGCGTGAGGCGCTGTTGCAGGTGACGCGCAATCACGCCGAATCCTCCGCGGCCAAGCTCGCGGCCGAGCGCCTCGACCGCATGGACAAGGAAGGGCACTAGGCGCTTCCTTCCCTCTCTCCATCTATTCCCTCTCCCCTTTCAAGGGGAGAGGGCCAGGGTGAGGGGTTTCGAATCGCTCACCCCGGCAACCCCCTCACCCCAACCCTCTCCCCCGCAGCGGGGGAGAGGGGGCAAGGCAAGAG
>JBGPLJ010000442.1:0-2535 GCA_041486385.1 Steroidobacteraceae bacterium | reverse complement strand
GATAGGCCGACGCCGGGTCTACAAACGATTGTCCAAAACCCGCTCACGTGCGGACCGGACACGGTTGCGCAAAACGGCCAATGCGTCGTCGAGAATTCGCTGACCTGCGGGCCCGGCACGGTCGCGCAGAACGGCCAATGCATGGTCGAGAATCCGCTCACCTGCGGCAATGGCACCGTGACGCAGAGCGGGCAGTGTGTCGTGGCGAATCCACTCGCGTGCGGGCTGGGCACCGTCCAGGAGAACGGCCAGTGCGTCGTCTCGAACCCGGGCACGCGCCTCAATTAATACGGCACGAACAGTAATGAGCCGTTGGAGTAACCCATGAAAATGACAATTCTCGCAGGCGTCATCGGTCTCGGCGTCATGCCGCTCGTATCGGCAGCCGCCGACAACACCGCGCGCGACGAGGTAAAGGCGGCCTTCGCGAAGCTCGATGCGGGGATGTCCTACCGGATGAAGATGAGTCCGGTGATGAAATCCTCATCGCAACAGATGGGCGGAACGATCCAGCCGTTCATGCGCGAAGTTTCGAGTACCGGCGTGTCGCGCACCGTCATGGACATGAGCGCGCAGGACATTTCGATCCACCTGCAGAACGTGATCAAGGGCGACCGTATCGCCGTGCGGATCGACTCGGATGCGCTCAACCCCGAAGCCGATCAGATGAAGCGAATGATGGCGCAGATGATGGTTGGCATGCTCTCCAACATGGGCGAGGCGCTCGCGAGCGGTGCCTTCTCCGGCCCCTACGGCGCGCTCAGCCTCGCGTCGAGTCTCATGGGCGCAATGACGCTCGGCAAAATGACGACGGCGGTTGAGCAGTTGCCAGTCGGCGAATGGAAATGTCGCAGGAAAACGGGCAAGCCCGTTGACCCGAGCACGGTCGAAGTCACCGCGCTTGGCAGGGGCAAAATCAACGGCAAGCCAACGCTCGAATATGAACTCAAAGCGAGTGCCGGCTCGCAGCACCTGCACGTGTCGCAGGAAACCGGACTGCCGCTGCGCATCGAGGTCGCCAATGCTTCCGGCGCACCTTCCATGATCATCGAGTATCAGGACTACGGCGTGCCGATCCGCATCGAGACGCCCGCGTGTCTATGAGTCGCGTCCGCGCACAGGAAGGCGGCGTGCATCATTTTCCACGCAGTCTTGCTCAGCTGTGGATTCTTCTGACGCTTGGGTTTTCGCTCGCAGCGTGCTCGAGCGAAGGTAACGGTGCGAGCAGCGGCGCTGTTGAAGATTCAGGGTCTGCGGCCAGCCCCATGGACGCCCCCGTCGGCAGTCCGCTCGAAGGCTTTCGTCTGGAGCCCGCCTCGGGTACGGTGAAGGTCAACCAAGTCATCGATCTGACGGTGATGAACTGCGTCAAGAAGTCTTCGGATGATGACCTCATTGCCCCGCTGCGCATTCCCGCGCCGAAGCTCGAGTGCAAACCCTTTACGCTCTCACCGCTCATCAATCTGGTGGCGGTCAACGGCATCCCGTTCGGAAATGCAACGGTAGGTATCGTTCACAGGAACAATGCCGTGCTTCGCTATTTCGCCCCGGCGAAGATTCCGCCACAGAACCCAGTTGCCGTGAGCGCGCAGATTCGGTCGCGGCAAATGGTGGTCTCGAACATCACCGTGGAGGATGATTGCGCTTCCGGCGGGTCGCCGGAAGCCTGCGCTTGGAAGGGCATCGTCCACTACACGGCCGCCACCGATGTCCAGGGCCATACGGCTGCGTTCAAGATGGACAGCGCGGTCACGTTCACTCGAGACAAGGCGGGTGAATTCCGCCCGCAAGGCACAGTCAAGTTCTCCATCGAAATCCCGGATTGCGTGGTCACGCTCCACCCGGAGTTGACCACTATCGGCTCGAGTGATGGCATTCTGATTTTCGATAGGTCGCCCGTTCCTACCTTCTACTCCGGCAGCGGCATTACGAATTGGCTGGCGGTTGCCACATTTGATTGTCCTGATGGGACTCAGACGGTTCCAGTCTTCCCCGCCGGAGGCCAGTGGTTGTATATCCCCGCCCACCAGTACGAGTTACCTGCGAGTGGCAACACTATCGCCGGAACAGTCACCACAGGAGCGCTCACTTGGGACTGGAACTTCGGCAGGCGGTAATCGCGCCGCGCAGAACCCGGTCTGCGCTTGGGCAGGGAGACTCGTACAGCCTGGATCTGTTGCGGGAACGGGCGGCTGATAGGATCGCAGCCTCAAGGAGCCGCGTCTGCCCCGTCACAGACACCGTCATTCAATGTTCCGTTACCGCCGCTACTCAGACGAGATCATTCTGCTAGCCGTCCGATGGTACGTCTCGTACCGGTTAAGCCTTCGGGACCTGACCGAGATGCTCGATGAGCGGGGGCTCGACGTCTACCCGTCGACGATCTGGCGCTGGGTCCAGCGATTCGTTCCCGAATTCGAAAAGCGTTGGGATACGTTGCGACGCTCAATAGGCAGTTGCTGGCGGGTCGACGAGACGTACGTGCAGATTCGGGGCAGGTGGCACCATCTCTTCGTGGACACGGGCCACGGAAGG
>JBGPLJ010000441.1:0-2545 GCA_041486385.1 Steroidobacteraceae bacterium | reverse complement strand
GAGCGCAAGGCGGTCGCGCACGCGAATATTCATGTCCAGCGAAAAGAGCTGCGCCCGATCGCGGCCCTGTTCTTTCGCCTGGTAGAGCGCGATATCGGCGTGCTTCAGCAGAACCTCCAAATCGAGGCCGTCCTCCGGCCAGATGCTGACACCGACGCTCGCCGTGGTCACGACCGTTGAATCGCCGAGCCGCATGGGGGCGCTGATGGCCGCCAGAACGCGGTGCGCGATCGCTTCCGCCGCCGCACGGTTCGGCAGGTTCGCGCTCACGACCACGAATTCGTCGCCGCCCATGCGAACGACCAAATCCTCCGTGGCCACGGCTGCACGTAGTCGGCCCGCGGTGGTCTGTAGCAACTGGTCGCCAATGCCGTGCCCGCGTGAATCGTTGACATTCTTGAAGTTGTCAAGATCAACATAGAGCAGTGCGAGATGCAGTTCCTTCGAGGCGTGCCGCGCAAGAATACGTGGCAGACGGGTTTGCAGATGGTGCCTATTCGGCAGGCCCGTCAGCGCGTCGTGGTGCGCAATATGTGACAGCTTCTTCTGATGTTCTCGTTGTTGTTCGTCGGCGATGCGCCGCAAGCTGATGTCGCGTGCCACGCAGCAGGTGAGCGATCGGCCTTCGTAGACGAGTGCTGTCAGCCCGATTTCGGCCTCGACAATTCGGCCGTCACTTGCCCGCATGCTGCATTCCACGGTCTGCGCGGTCGCAGAATCGCCCCGTGTATGCAGGTTGGCGGCCAGGAGCTCGAAGTCCAGAATGAGGTCGGCCATCCGTTTGTTTGCGAGTTCACGCGCGCTGAATCCGAGCCACTGCCGCACGGCCGCGTTCGATTCTTCAATGCGCCCGGTGTCAGTGTCGGCAAGGAGGATGCTTTCGTGAAGTCCGCGCACGACAGCACGATACACGCGCTCTCTTGATTCACGGCTCTTCCAGCTGCGATTCAGACGCATCAGCAGGAAGACTACTGCACCGGCAAAGGCTACCACGACCGTTACGATGAGGCTCGTAAGCAGCAGTGTTGCGTGTTTGCCGAACCCTGAAATTGTCCGTGGCGAATTCGTCGAAACAATCGCGAGCGGGACCGACCCGATGTCGCGCAGCACGCTGTATCCGTAGATGATGTCATCCCCGTCTTGCAGGGCGAAGGTCGCTGCCGGTACCGGGGAGGTTTGGAGCCAGCCGCGGACACGGCCCGGCAATGCATTGAATGCAGAGTGATTCGCGAGCTGTGTGATCATCACCGGGAGTTGGCTGATCTTTTCAAATCGCTGGATGGCAGGTCCATTGATCAATCGAATGAACAGCATCGTACCGTTTGCGTGCGTGTGATCGTCGGAAGGCGTGATAGGGACCAGCGCATACGCGACGAGACCGGACGGCAAGCTGACGATGCACTCGGCCGGCGAATGCGCCGCAAGGCCTGCTGGATCCGCAAGGTGGGGCCGCAGTTGCTCGAATGTGGCCTGCTGCGACAGACCGCCGAGCTGCAAGAGGGCGCTCGGGGTCGAGGCGGCGAAGACAACGTTGCCGGCGGCATCCAGTATCCACGCGACGTCGACTTTCATCTGTTCGAGAGAGTCCCCAGAGAAATTCGATGCCAGAAACTGCGGATTGCGCTTCTCCATGAATTGGTACGCATCGTCCCACTGGGCATAATCGCGGGTGCTTATCCAGAGCTGCTGCAGGTCGGCTTCCACTGCCCGTCGAGCCTGCTCAGCCATGTGGCCGACAGCGTCGGCCTCGATGCGTTCGAACGACCGCACGAGGAAGGCCTCTTCCAATGCAACCACGATCGCGATCAGCAGAATGGCGCCGACAACGACGGCGGTAATGGGTTTTATTTTCAGCACAGCTTGGTGTCGGAGCTGGTAATGTCTCGGCGACGCGCTCTGGCACTCAATTGGTACTCGGCCGTGTCGAGACCTTCTAAAGGTCCCGGGGGCCGCACGAGATCCCTGCGTGACGGGTCTCACACTCCTGATGACCGGCCGGTTGGCTGCCGACAAGTACCGGCCGAGCGTGATGCAGCGAGATGGGTCCGGCTAGACGAATGGCTAGGCGTTGCCCGCGCGAACGAAGTCCTCTCGCAGACACTTTGCCGCCGCAAAGTAATGCCACGCGGCCCAGATGCCGGTGAATGCCGTGCCCAGGAGAACGTAACGCAGGGATTCCGCGGGATCGGCAATGCGCGCGGCAGTCAGGTCCGAAAGTATTCCGATCAGTTGCGGCGCGATCACGAGATTGGCGACGTTGGCTACGAACAGCAATACGGCGGCGATCAGCGCCCGCATGTGTGAAGGCACCAGATTCTGCAGCATGCCGAATGTGGGGCCGAGGTAGAGATAGTTGAGCGGCACGAAGAGCCAGAGCAGCCAACGCGTCGTATCGAGCGAATCGGTCAGGAACATCCACACGCCCGGAATAGTAGCAATGAGAATGACGATCCCGACGAGCCAGGTGTCGCGACGCACATCGGTCTTCGAATTCAAATAGACGAGCCAGGCTGTCAGCAACGTGATTGCACCGCCGCCGTACAGG
>JBGPLJ010000440.1:0-2554 GCA_041486385.1 Steroidobacteraceae bacterium | reverse complement strand
GCGCGGGTTGTGGCCGAAGGCCGAGCCCAAACCCTCGGAACTCGTTGTGCGCGCAGCCCGCGACCTGGGCTTCGTGCCGGCTCGCGTAAAGGACGCGGAACGGGTTCTCGAAAGCTTGCGAGCAGTTTGGGCGGCGGATGGAGGCAGCGGAGGGGACTTCCCGGATTTCGAAGCCGCCTTGGTCAGGCACGGTATCGCGCTGCGGCGCCGCACCCGCTACTCGAACCGGATAAACTCCTCCGCCCCCGCCTTCTCGCCGTAGCGCCGGATCAATTCATCGATTTCCGGCTTTGGCAAGCTCCGTCGCGCTTGTGCCGCGGCCATCCTGGATACGACCGACCTCGAGCTCGCGGGCGTTGTGCGCCATGCAAGCACAGCGCTGCCTGCAGCTTTCGCACATGCCCGAGCGGCTGGGCACATCCGCGATTTCGAGAATATCGAGGTTGCACTGGTATGCGTACCAACGCAGGAAGCTCCGGGCGTAGCGCTCCAGCTCCTGCAAGGCCGCATGCCGATCGTGGAATGCGCACAACTGGTAGATCATGCTCGGGTGGAACACTACGGAGCCATTCAGACCGCCGCGCATCGCCACCGCGTGCCTGCCATCGTGGGCGCCGGGTGGGATCCAGGCGCGCTGCCGCTGCTGCAGCGATTGTTCGAGGTCCTCATTCCGCACGGACAGACGTCGCTGAACAGGCATCCCGGCATTGCCTTGCACCACAGCCCCGCGATCGAGGACATTGCCGGTGTCGAAGAAGCTCTGATCGGTGAATTTCGGGATGCCGACGACAAGCAGAGGCGCTACGTGTACTTGCAGCTCGCTCCGCATGCCGATGCGCAGGCGGTGAGGCAAGCGATCAAGGCAGATACGGTGTTCCCGGACGAGGCGACCGAGGTCTTTGTGCTGCCCGACCTCACGTCGCTCGAGGCGCGCTCTGGTCTGGTGATCGAACGGCGTAGCGGCGCCGCCACAGCCGGAGAGCATCCCTCGCTCAGCCTCGACGCGCGCTTCGATGTCTGGAACTTCGCCGGGGCCGCAATGGTCGACGCGGCACGTGCCATTCCCTACTTGACACCGGGCGCGCACCGCTACGCTCTCGGGCTGACCGGCATGCCGACCCTGCCGAGCCCGCCGTGATTCCCATTCATTCGCTGCTCGCCCGGATTCGCTGGGATCCGGAGTTTGGCCGCGGGTCATTCATGGTCGGCTACCACGACCGCGTGAGACACGGAATCGTAAAGGTCCCCCTCGCGCATGTGCACATGCAGCCCGGCAACCATTTCTCATTTATCGCGATCGAACCTGACGGGTCGGTACACGACGTCCCGTTCCATCGCGTGCGAGAGGTCTATCGCGACGGTGTATCGATCTGGCAACGGCCTTAGTCCAGATCACTCATATTGACCGCGATCAACCCGATCTCGGCGCAGACGGCGTATCTTTCAGCTTTCGAGGATGGCATATGATCGCTGGATTGACGCTGACGCGAAGCATCGCCGTCGGTGTGCTGATTACCGCTGCAGCGCTCGCGGTGTTGATCTACTACGATGCTCAGGCGCAACTGCTGGAGCTGCTGGAATGGTTCGAAGCACAGGGGCTTTGGGCGCTGCTGCTGTTCACCCTCTTGATGGCCGCGGTGGTCGTGCTACTGCTCCCGGGCGTGATGTTCACCACGGGCGCGGGATTTGTGTTCGGCGTTGCGAAGGGAACACTGTGCGTGGTGTTGGGGACTACACTGGGCGCGACGCTCGCCTTCCTGATCGCACGCTATTGGTTCGGGGCGCGGTCGGCGCAGTTCATTGTGTCCCACACCAAGCTGAAGCTGTTCAGCGATGAGCTGACGCCGCAAGGATGGAAGATCATCATGCTCTCCCGGCTGGTCCCGTTCTTTCCGTTCAAGCTGTCCAATTACTTTTTTGGACTGACGCACTTTTCGCTACGCCACTTCGTGTTCGGCACCCTCATAGGCATCATCCCGTTCTCGTTGCACAATGTTTACCTGGGCTCGATCGTCGGCGACATCGCCACCCTGGGCACGCGTAACCAGCACCGCACTCCCCTCGAGTGGGGCGTGTATGGTGTCGGTTTTCTCGCGCTTGTGGCGATCGTGCTCTATCTGAATCGCTTGGCGCGCCGAGTGCTCGCGAAGTACACCGGCGACGACGCACAAGAGGCCGCTCGATGCCATGGATGAAATGGCTGCCATGGTCGCGAGCTGCTGCCGTCCCGCGCATCGTCAGTTTCGCAAACGCTCGACCTGACGGAGCGGCTGGCAGTGACTACTTGTTCGGTGCCCGGACCCGCGTGCTGATGAGCGAAATCGCGCCGACGAGCGAGGCCGACTACCTTTCCGGCATGCTGATCGGCCACGAGATCAACTCGGCTGGCGGAAGCGGACCCGTTCTAGTCGTTGGCACGGAATCGTTAGTCGAGCGCTATGCGCGCGCATTTCGCCTGCGCGGTCGCGAGACGCGCGTTTTCAACGGCGAACTGGCTACGGTAAAGGGTCTGCGTCTGATCCACGACCTGGCAGCCAAGCGCGGGCAATAACTG
>JBGPLJ010000439.1:0-2567 GCA_041486385.1 Steroidobacteraceae bacterium | reverse complement strand
TGAGACTTGGTGTGGGCATCTATCTATTTGGCAAGTCACCGTGACAGCAAAGCCATCAAAACATGCTAGCAGGGCTAGCAGGAAGGTACGGTCCAATGTTGGGATACGCAAAGTCACCGGCGACTCCGCGCTTGATTTGATGATAGGTGAAGGGATACTTGCTCGTGTAGCGCAAATGCTCATGAGACTTGGAGCAGGACGACGCGCGCTTCTTACTGCGATCGACACGACCACCCAAAAAGGACGTGACCCTAGGAAAGAGTTTACAGGTTTGGCTCGTAAAGTATTCTTCGACTACCCGGCCATTTTGCATGAGTGGCACACCAACCCTCGATTCACCGACGTTGCAGGTATGCCTGCCAAACTGCCACTTCGCGGGCGCCGTCGAAGCTTCAGCGCGTTGGTTCAGCGCACCCAAGCTGGCGCAGATCCCGAGGAGGCTCTATCGGTTCTCGTTCGGTTGCGAGCAGTCGCTAGGATTGGCAAGACGTCGGTTGTCGCTAGGAGCAGAGTCCTAAATACAGTGGCTTCGCACGATCTGACTGCGGCACGACTGCTAAGTGTCGTACACGCAATGCTAACAACAGTGGAGAAGAATCTAGAAGTTACGGCTCGAAAGCCAGGCACGAAGGGCTTCTACGAACGTGCGGCAACGAATCATCGCGTCGACGCAAGACACGTCCCGGAATTTCAGTTGTTTCTCCAAGAGCAAGGTGACGACTTTTTACAGGTAGTTGACGACTGGCTTGCGGCACATTCGGTGGCGTTAAAGCCCGCAAAACACCGCGTCAAGACCCTCCGCGTTGGCACCGGCGTCTACATGTTCGCAAGCGATTGAGGAGCCACCGGCCAATCCATACGCCGCGGGCAAATCAAACTAGTCACACATTTGGCTGAACGATCTCGTCTCGTAAAGCTCTGCGTAGTATCTTGCCGACGTTGGTCTTCGGCAGTTCCTTGCGGAAGTAGACGTGCTTCGGCACTTTGTAGCCGGTGAGTGACTTTCGGCAATGCTCGATCATCTCGCGCTCAGTGAGCTGCTGACCGGGCTTCACTACGACGAACAGTGCCACCGCTTCGCCGGATCGCTCATCGGTTTGTGAAACCGCCGCGACCTCGAGCACCGATGGATGGGTCACAGCCACGCTCTCGACCTCGTTCGGATACACGTTGAATCCCGACACGAGAATCATGTCCTTCTTGCGATCCTCGATGAAGACGTAGCCATCCTGATCAATGCGGCCGATATCCCCGGTACGCAGTGAGCCGTCGGCAAGCATCACTTTCGCGGTTTCATCCGGGCGGTTCCAGTAGCCGCGCATCACCTGGGGGCCGCGCACGCATATCTCACCGACCGCCCCCACGGGCAGCTCGTTGCCGTCATCGTCGCGAATCGAAATCTCCGTGGACGGGATCGGCAGGCCGATCGATCCGTTGAACGGCGTCTCAAACAGATTGATGCACGCCGCCGGCGAAGTCTCCGTCAGACCCCAGGCCTGAGTCAGGTAGTTGCCGGTTACCTGCTTCCATTTGTCCGCAACGGCTCCCTGCACCGCCATCCCGCCACCCAACGTTACCTTCAGGTGACTGAAATCAACTGTTTCGAATCCCGCCGTGTGCAGCAGCGCGTTGAACAGCGTATTGACGCCACTCATGTACGTGAACGGAAACTTCTTCAGCTCCTGCACGAAACCCTGGAAATCCCGAGGATTCGTAATGAGCACGTTGTTCGCACCGACGCATATGAAGACCAGGCAATTCGCCGTCAACGCAAAGATGTGATAGAGCGGCAATGCCGTAATGACGATCTGCTCGTTCTCGTTGATCCATTGTGACATCCAGGCCTCGGCCTGCAGAACGTTCGCCACGAGATTGCGGTGCGTGAGCATTGCGCCTTTCGAAACACCCGTCGTACCGCCCGTGTACTGCAGAAATGCAATGTCTTCGTGCTCAACCTCAACGTACCGCAATTCGAACCGAGCGCCGGCGTCGAGCACGCTGCGAAACGAAATGGCTCCCGGCAAGTGATATGGGGGCACCTGCTTGCGTACCTTGCGGACCACGAAGTTGACGATTGCCGATTTTGGAAACCGCAGCAGATCGCCAACACCGGTGATGATCACGCGCTTCACTTTCGTTCTGGCGATGACCTCGGCAAGCACATGCGCGAAGTTCTCGACGATGACAATGACCGTAGCGCCGGAGTCGTTGAGTTGATGCTCGAGTTCGCGCGGCGTGTAAAGGGGATTGGTATTCACAACCGTCAAGCCGGCGCGCAGCGCGCCGAACACAGCAATCGGGTATTGCAGGACATTCGGCATCATGATGGCGACGCGGTCGCCACGGCCGAGGCCACCGTCGTTCTGCAGCCACGCGCCGAAATTGCGGGATTCCCGATCGAGCTCGGTGTAGTCGATCGTACGACCCATATTTGTGTAGGCGGGGCGCGCCGCAAAATTCTTGACGGCGCGTTCGAACATATCGCGCAGCGATGTGTACTTGTTGACGTCGATTTCCGCCGGCACTCCCTGCGGGTAGTTCTTCAGCCAGATTCTATCCACCAGTCA
>JBGPLJ010000438.1:0-2569 GCA_041486385.1 Steroidobacteraceae bacterium | reverse complement strand
GCTCGACAATTCGCTGCTGCTCGCATTGAGCTACGCCGGATTCTTTCTGAATCTCTTCAATCTGATACCGCTGTCACCGTTCGACGGCGGTCGGGTGACTGCAGCGATTTCCCCGAAGTTGTGGTTGATTGGCGCACCCATCCTGATCGGGTTGTTTCTGTATCAACCCAATCCGCTCCTGCTCATCTTCGCCATTGTGGCGGCGCCTCAGGTCATGAAAGCGTGGCGCGGACCACAAACTGAAGCGGAGCGCGCGTACTACAACGTCAGCCTGGAAACGCGCACGACCTATTCCATCTTCTATGTGGGCCTGGTCGTGTTCCTCGCGGTCATGTGCCACGACCTGCATCAGGAACTGCCTGCAGCGCGCTTCGGTACGAGCGGTTTCTAAAGAAAACGCCGCCGGGTTCACCGGCGGCGCCTAAGCCCTGTCAGCGAGATGAGTTACGATGCAGGCTTGATCGCAAGCTCGTTGTGAACTTCCTTCACGCCCGCGATGGACGCCGCGACCGTAGCCGCTTCTTCCTTCTCGGTACTCGAATCAACGAAGCCGCTCAACTGCACCACACCGCGCAGCGTCTCGACGTTGATTTGCCGGGCCTTGGTCTTCGGATTGTCGATGAGCGCAGCTTTCACCTTGGTCGTGAGCAGCGAATCGTCGATCATCGTTCCAGCCGTCGTGTCCGTATTGCGGACTTCGAGGCTGTTGTCGACGCGGATCACGCCCTTGGTCATCTGCGCGATTTCCGTAGCGCGGGACTTCGATGCCGCCGTATCCACGAAGCCGCTCAGTTGCACGACACCGCGGTAGGTGTCGACTTCGATCTGACGCGCCTTGGTGGTCGGGTCCTTAACCAGGGACGCCTTGATTGTGCTCGTGATCACGGTGTCGTCGACCGCTTCGCCCGGCGATCGCTGGGTTTGCGTGGCAGTGCAAGCCATTGCCCCGATCGCTGCGAGCAGGACGCCCGCGAGACCTAGATTTCTGAACTTCATGTCACTCTCTCCTGTTAAAGAAAGCCTTATGAGTGTTTGCTGGCCTCGAGTACGGCTTGGGCGCGCGCTTTCGCCGCGTCATAGTCCGCATCCGCCTGGTCTTTGCAGGCCTTGAGAGCCGAGCCGGTGAGCAAGCCGCACTTCTCAATGGCGATTTTGTGATCGCCCGCGGCGCTGGTCACAGTCACGTTGTACGTGCCCTGGGCATCGGCCTTCGCAACGTCCTTCTGTTCTTCCTGGACGTCCTTGGCCGCGTCGTGCCTGGCCTCGGCAACGTCGTGCGCGGCGTCCTGACGCGCCTCGGCGACATCCTTCTGTGCCTGCGCAGGCGTTTCGCCGCCACCGCATCCAGCGGTCATGACGAGTGCGCCGGCTGCCGCAGTGATGAACAATCTTTTGAGGCTCATGGGTCGTCTGCTCCATCGTTTGGACTGGGTTACTGGCTACCCAAGCATGAACTGCAACCGGTGTGCCAGCGTTTGGCGTGCGGTCAATGGTGCGGGGCACGCGGAGTGAGTAACAAGGTGCGGCCATTGCGCGTCAGGGTGTTGTAAGACTTTGTGGGACAAACACCGACAGCGCTTAGCGCCACTTCTGAGCTGAGCTTCAGCCGTCGCCGATGGCAGGATTCGGTCACAGCGATGAAAATTGTGCCGCGTTGGATGTAACGCTTGCATCCGGGCCCGCCCCTCCAAGGAGACGACCCATGACTATTGAAGAGAATTCACGCGCCGTGAGTGTTCTGCCCGCCGCATCCGCGGGCTTGCCTGCGCTGATCGGCGAGTCCGCCGCGATGATCGAGCTGCAGCATCTCATTGATCGCGTCGCACCCACAGAGGCGGGCGTGCTCATCACTGGGGAAAGTGGTTCTGGCAAGGAACTCGTGGCGCAGGCGATTCACGCGCGCAGCGCACGTGCCGCCGGCCCTTTCGTCGCGATCAATTGTGGCGCGATTCCCGCCGGACTCATCGAGGCGGAGCTCTTTGGCTATGAGAAGGGGAGTTTCACGGGCGCGGGCCGGTTGCACGCGGGCGTGTTCGAACGAGCGGAAGGCGGGACGCTCCTCCTCGATGAGATCACCGAGATGCCGCTCGACCTGCAGACGCGATTACTCCGCGTCCTCGAAACGCGGGCGTTCTACCGCGTCGGTGGCAGCGCGCAGATTCTCACCAATGTGCGCGTCATCGCCGCGACCAACCGCAGCCCTGCCAAGGCAGTTCGCGACGGTCAGATGCGCGAGGATATTCTCTATCGTCTCGCGGTCTTCCCGGTCGCTGTGCCGGCGCTGCGCGAACGCGGCGATGACGTTGGCATGCTCGCCCAGCACTTCCTCAACGACCTCAATGCCGCGAGCTCATCAAGCAAGAGATTCTCTTCCGCGTCGCGCGCCGTTTTCAAGCGGCACTCGTGGCCGGGAAACGTCCGGGAGCTGCGCAACTGCGTCGAACGCGCCTTTATTCTCACGGACGGTGAGCTCGAACTCGAGCCGCTGCTCGCAAGCGCCGCTGCGGTGGCGCGACAAGGGGCGGCCAGCGATCGCGAGCACATCGAGATTCGCGTGGGCTCGCGCATC
>JBGPLJ010000437.1:0-2619 GCA_041486385.1 Steroidobacteraceae bacterium | reverse complement strand
GCCGATCGGCATGTTCGGCTTCTGGCTCGCGACGCGCTTCATCGAGGAAACCGAAACGGAAAGGCCGCCGCCGCTCGATTTCTTCGGCTGGTTCATTCTGGGGCTGGGTCTCGCGAGCTGTGTCTTCGGGCTCGAGAATCTCGGCAAGGGATTGATGCCGACATCGACCGTGCTTACGTGGCTCGGATTCGGTGCCGTGCTGGTCGTGGCCTACGTGTATCGGGCGCGCACCTTGACGCATCCGATTCTCGATCTCTCGCTCATGCAGACGCCAACACTGCGTGCATCAGTCACGGGCGGTTCGCTTTTTCGTATCGGCGTCGGGGCCTACACGATTGCGATGCCCATGATGCTGCAGGTGGGCTTCGGCTTGACGCCGTTGCGCTCGGGTCTGCTCACATTTGCGGGGGCAACCGGCGCAATCGCGATGCGCACCATGGCGAACCGGCTGGTACGCTGGTTCGGCTTCCGCAATCTGCTCGTCGCCAATACGATCATATCGACGGCGCTGGCCGCCGCCTGCGGCCTGCTGACGCCGACGACACCGAGCGTCACAATACTGCTGCTGATTCTGGTGCTCGGTTTCTCACGCTCGATGCAATTCACCTGCATCGGAACGATGGGATTCGCCGATATCGCACCAGCGGCGATGAGCCAGGCGACGACCCTCACGGCAACCGCGCAGCAGATCTCCTTGAGTGTCGGGGTTGGTGTGGCCGCGCAAGTCCTCAATACGTCCATGTGGTGGCGGCATGAGGATCATCTGCAGCCGATCGATTTCTCGGTGACATTCTGGGTCGTTGGCGCCATCGCCGCGACCTCGGCGTTGATTTTCGCGCGGCTTGCGCCCGATGCGGGCAGCAGCGTCAGCGGCCATTCGAAGCGGGCTCAGAGCCATCAGAAAGGCGTTTGATGGCGGCCGTCACCCGCGATCTCAGCGTAAAGCCGGTTTGCTGTGCCAGCATCGATCGGCTCGTGAGCCTTGTACATTTTCATGGTTGTGCGTCAGCCGGCTCCGGCGGCCGCGAATCCCGGTAGCAGAGTCGAATCCAAAGTATCCAGAGCGGCAGGAGTAGCGCGATTGCGATCGCGAACACGCCGTCGCTGAATGTTTCGGTACGCGTCCTGGACGATTCGGCCAGGGGGATCTCCCGCTACTTGGACTTTGCCGGCTTTTTTTTCTTCGGCTTCTTCCGTGCCGCTTTCTTGGCCTGCGGGCGTGTCTTCATCCGGCTGCGGATGGGCTCATTGTCCGCGTAGACCTGCCACTTGGCGACGCGTCCATCGACGATCTCCGCGCGCCACGCTGCCGTGGTCTCCCACCAGTTTTCGGGCTGCAGTTTGCCATCTACGGCGAGCGTGCCGCCGGCCGCTCCGAACAATGCGATGTACTCCGGAGCGAGCACTCCATGGTCTATGCGCACCCAGTAATCGGGAACCAACGCGAGATAGCCTTCCCAGGCTTCGCGGACGGCCGCCGCGCCCCGTATCTCATTGCCAAGTGAGTCCACGAAGACGTGCGCATCGTGCACGATTCGCATGATGGCATCGACGTCGTGCCGGTTGATGGCGTCGGTAAGCGCTTCAACGATTTCGAGAGGCGACTGCTCTGGGGTCACGATTGGGGTCACGATTGCGGCTCCCGACCGCCGCTGGCGGTCGCACGTCCACAGTCCGAGGCTAGCATGCCAACGCTGTTTGCGCGCCTCCGGGATTGCAGATTGGTCATTTCTTTGCCCCCTCAAAAGCGGACAATATGCACATCTGACGGAGGCTACCCGCATGAGCAGAGTCGTACGAGTCTACGAACACGGCGGACCCGAGGTGTTGCGCATCGAGAACCGCGATGTGGGACATCCGGGCCCGGGCGAGCTGCGCATCCACATCGATGCGATCGGGCTCAATCGATCCGAGGCCATGTTTCGCGCGGGCAAGTACCCGGTGAAGCCGAAGCTTCCGACACTGAGGGGCTACGAGGCAGCGGGTTCGGTCGAAGAACTCGGTGATGGCGTTAGGGGCTTCAAGCCTGGCGATCGCGTCTGCGTGCTGCCGACGTTTCGCCTGGGTGAGTACGGCGTTTATGCCGACCACGCGATCGTGCCGGCCGCGAGCGTGCTCGCACCGCCAGCTGGACTCACGCCCATCGAGTCGGCATCGATCTGGATGCAGTACCTCACCGCGCTCGCGATCATCGAGATCGCGCACGCAACTCTCGGCGACTACGTGATCATTCGCGCCGCATCGAGCAGCGTGGGCATCGCGGCCATACAATGGGCCAACTGGTCCGGGGCGATCCCGATCGCAGCGACCCGTCGCAGTGACAAGAGCGCTGCGCTGAAAGCGCTCGGCGCGAAACACGTCATAGCGACCGAGGAGAGCGATCTCGTCGCGGAAGTCATGCGCATCAGCGGCGGGCGCGGCGCACGCATCGTATTCGATCCGGTCGGCGGGCCGTACGTCGATACGCTGGCCCAAGCCATGGCGGAGGAGGGAATCCTCTTCATATATGGCGGCCTGAGCGGCGAGCCGACAACGTTTCCACACTGGCCGGCGGCGCTGAAGGGCCTCAGCATCCGCGGCTGGGTTGCCTCTGCCATCTGGAATCATCCGGAACGCTTT
>JBGPLJ010000436.1:0-2649 GCA_041486385.1 Steroidobacteraceae bacterium | reverse complement strand
GATGATCTCGAAATCTACCCCGGCCACTTCGCATGCTCGAGCTGCGGCGCCGGAATGAGCGGTAAGCCCTCGAGCACGATTGCGTTCGAGAAACGCTGGAACCCTCTGCTGCGCGCCTCGGTCGATGAGTTCGTCGAGACGCTCTCGAACGTACCGGCGAAGCCTACTGAGATGCAGGAGATTCTGCGCGACAACCGCACCGGCCATCCGGGATAGCGGTGGGGGCATCGAGCGTCCGGCTGGGCTTGCGTGAGAACTGGCCGCAGTTCTCGCTCCTTGTGCTGGTCAACGCGTTCGTGGGCGGGATGGTCGGCCTTGAACGCAGCATTCTTCCGGCGATCGCTACAGAGGAGTTTGGCATTGCTGCACGCACGGCGATTCTCTCGTTCATCGTTGCCTTTGGCATAACGAAGGCCGCCAGCAACTATCTCGCCGGACGCCTGGCCGATCGATTCGGACGCAAGCACGTGCTCGTGGCGGGCTGGCTGGTTGCCGTGCCGGTCCCCTTCCTTCTGATGGAAGCGCCGAGCTGGAATTGGGTGATCGCGGCCAACGTCCTGTTGGGAGTGAGCCAAGGCCTGACGTGGTCGCTCACCGTCATTATGAAGATCGATCTCGCCGGCCCGCGACAGCGCGGCCTTGCGATGGGGCTGAATGAGTTTGCCGGCTACTTAGCCGTGGCGGTGAGCGCGTTTGCGACCGCGTGGATCGCAGCCGCCTATGGCCTGCGGCCCGAACCGTTCTACCTCGGCATCGTGTTCGTTGCGCTCGGCCTCACGCTCTCCGTATTCGCGGTGCGCGAGACGCATCACCACGTTGCGCACGAGTCGGCGATGAGCGAGAGCCCGGAGCGCCTGCCTTCGCATCGCGAGGTCTTCTGGCGCACCACGCTGACTGATCGCAATCTGTCAAGCGCCACGCAGGCCGGCTTGGTCAACAACCTCAACGATGGGATGGCGTGGGGACTCTTTCCGCTGCTGTTCGCGGCACGACAGATGAGTCTGGAGCAGATCGGCGTTCTGACTGCCGTCTATCCGGCGACCTGGGGCATTGCGCAGCTCGGTACCGGTGCATGGTCGGACCGCATTGGCCGCAAATGGCTCATTGCCTCCGGCATGTGGGTACAGGCCGCGGCCATTGCATTGGTGATCCTCTCGAACCGTATGACAGGATTCGCAACCGGGGCCGTGCTGCTTGGAGTCGGTACTGCCATGGTGTATCCGACATTGCTTGCTGCGATCGCGGACGTGACACATCCTGCCTGGCGCGCGTCCTCCGTAGGCGTCTACCGGCTGTGGCGCGATCTCGGATATGCATTCGGTGCGCTGCTCTCCGGCCTCATCGCCGATGCGCTAGGCCTGTCTGCCGCGATGGCGGTCGTCGCCGCGCTGACATTTGCATCAGGCGTGGTCGTCGCCATTCGCATGAGCGAGACGTTGCCGCGCTCCCCGAAAGCGACTCGAGTCTAAACAACACCATCGGTGCCAATGACGCGGGCACGCAATGGGCACGCACGCATTGGCAACCTATGGCTCTGGTGCATCGCGGGCTCTATCGGTCGTGATGAGGCCTTTCAGGTCTTCGAGTCCGTTTCTATGCGAGTGCCAACGCCCATTCGTCCTTCAGCGACCAGCTACGACGCCGACGGGCACGTCCAAACGAGAACTGTTGCTTGCGAATACGGTGGGCCAGCTCAATGCCGGCGATCGTGATGGCCGCGTTGGCGAACGACTTGAAGCCAGCCATCGACGCGCACCGCCGTTTGATCGCGCGTTGGTCTTGCTCAATGACGTTGTTGAGATACTTGTTCATCCGCACCTTGACGTTCCCCCAACAGGGGTGCTCGCGTCGCCGCAGTCACAGCGCGCGACGACTGGGCACGTGTCCATCAATCGTTACCTTGCGTGGGACGCGCGGCGAAGTCGACGCGAGCGCCTTGCGAAAGAGCGCCTGGGCGGCCGCAATCCCGCGGTCGCGCCGGAGCAGAAAGTCGACCGTCTTGCCGTGCTTGTCGACGGCTCGGTAAAGATAGTGCCACTTGGCTTTAATCGAAACGTACGTCTCGTCGACTCTCCACGACGTGCCAACGGCTCGCGCGAACCGGTTCCAGCGCTTCTCGAACTCCGGCACGTAGCGGGTGACCCATCGAAGTATCGTCGAATGCGCGATGCGGACACCGCGCTCGGCCATCATTTCAACCAGGTCCCGATATGACAGCCGGTAAGTGATGTACCAACGCACACACAGCTCAATGATATCGGCGTCGAAGGCTCGCTTGCGATACATCGGGTCACGGGCGATCGGCTTCGTCATTCGGCGCTCCTCGAAGGACCGCCTATCCTACCGGACGACCGCTGATGCACCAGAACCCGCAATAGGCCTTAACTGATTTAAATGACCCGTTTCGGCCAGTTGCCAACGGCAGCTAACAAGCTGCCCGATACTAGAGCGCTGTTCAGCACATGTCCCGCAGAGCTCATCGCTACGCCGCGAGCTTCTTTTCTTTCGCAAACGGACTCAAGCCGAGCCACGTTTGCATGGTCGCCGCCAGACGTTTGTCACCGCTGAATTGCACTTGTCGGTCGCGCACGGCTCTGTGCACCGTCTCCAGGCCCATCCAGATTGCCGTCATCGTCTTCAGGTCGCTCG
>JBGPLJ010000435.1:0-2663 GCA_041486385.1 Steroidobacteraceae bacterium | reverse complement strand
TAGGGCCAGCCGTGCAGAAGCACGACTGCAGGACCATCGGCGGGACCGGCCTCTGCGTACCCAACATTCAGAACACCCGCATCGATCTGCTTCAGCGCGGCGAATGAGGGAGCTGGCGCAACAGGTGTTGGTGCACTCGTCTTCATATTGCCGGACTGCGCGGTTCCCGCGTCGATCGTGCCGAACGGCGCGGCGGCAACGGTCATCGCTGCGGTGCTTAAAAAGCGGCGGCGATCAAGTTTGATTGTTTTGAGCATTGATCACTCCCTGTTCGATGCGCAGACCTTGTGGTGTTCCCAAGGTTTGGCGGACACGCTACCGCATCAACGTTGCGAGAAAAACGGGAAGAGCGATGTCCATTCGATTAAGTTCTAGAGTGGAACACGGGCGCCCGCTGCGCCCATGTTCGACCTCTCTCCGATCAACGCAATGATCGGAAGCCCGCGCGAAGCTCTTCTGACAAGAGTTTCGGCTGTTCCCAGGCTGGAAAGTGCCCGCCTTTGTCGACCCTGTTGTAATGGATGAGTTTTGGATAGGCCCGCTCCGCCCAACTCCGCGGGCAAGGATAGAGCTCGTCGGGAAAGACACTCACCGCAACCGGGATCGAGATGTTTTTCACGCTGAAGTAGGCGAGCTTGTTCTCCCGGTAGAGGCGGGCTGCAGAGACCGCCGTATTCGTCAGCCAGAAAAGCGTGATGCTGTCGAGGATATCATCTCGCGTAACGGCCTCGGTTTGCCCATCGAATACGCGCGCAATGAGCTGCAAACCGCGCGCGTCGAAGTCGATCAGGAAGGTTGCCAGGCCGACGGGCGAATCCGACAGGCCGATCAGCGTCTGAGGGCGCGACGCCATGAAGAAAGCATAGTAAACGCGCTTATATACGAAGAGCAGCTCGTCGTACGCGCGTTTCTCGTCAGCTGATAGACCGGACGGAGGCGGACCGCCGGTAAAGGCCGCCCCATCTACGTCGGCCGGAACGGCGCCAGGCATGTTGGTGTGAATGCCGATCAATCCCGAAGGTGCCTGCACACCCATCTGCTCCGTGATGAGCGAGCCCCAATCGCCGCCTTGTGCCACGTATCGCGTGTATCCCAAGCGCTTCATCAGTACTGCCCACGCTCGCGCAATGCGAGGCGCGTCCCAACCGGTAGTGGTCGGCTTGGCGGAATAACCGAAGCCCGGAATCGACGGAAACACCAGATGGAAAGCATCCGATGCGCTCCCACCATGGGCCGTAGGATTGGTCAGCGGCTCGATGATCTTCAGGTTATGGAGGATCGAGCCGGGCCAGCCGTGCGTCACGATCAGCGGCAGCGCGTTCTCGTGTTTCGAACGAACGTGGATGAAGTGGATGTCCAGGCCATCAATTTCCGTGATGAACTGCGGCACCGCGTTGAGTCTCGCCTCAACCTTGAGCCAGTCGTATTCCGTTGCCCAATGGCGCGCGAGTTTCTGAATCGTCGCGGACGGTACGCCCTGCGAGAAATCAGCAACCGTTTCCCGTTCAGGGAAGCGGGTTGCGCTGATACGCCTTCGCAATTCACTGAGCTCCGTTTCCGGAACATTCACATGAAACGGACGAAGGGCGGTCTGATCACCGGCCGCCGGTTGTACAACTGCATTCATAGCTATGCTCCTCGCAGCCATTGCTACAGCGAATGGCATCAGGTGAGTTGCCGGTATGTTGGCGCAAGCAAGCAGCGCTCGCGCCAACATACCGCTTCAATCGTCTCGCAAATCCGCGAGCATCTGGCAGTCAACTGCTTGCTACGTACGGAGCGTTCTGAAGCTCGTGCGAAGCTCTTCCGACAGGAATTTCGGCTGTTCCCAGGCGGCAAAGTGGCCGCCCTTGGGGAGCTTGTTGTAATGGATCAACTTGGGATACGCCCGTTCCGCCCAACTCCGCGGGCACGGATAGAGTTCGTCAGGAAAGGCGCTGATGGCAACGGGGATGGCGACACCCATCGGGGCGAAAAAGGGAAGCTTGTTCTCCCGATAGAGTCGACCCGTCGAAATCGCCGTGTTGGTCAGCCAGGTGAGCGTGATGTTGTCGAGCACGTCGTCCCGCGTGAGACCTTCGGGTTGCCCGTCGAAGGCGCGTGCGATGAGCTCGTAACTCAGCAAGTCGTGGTCGAGGAACCAGGCGGCAAGACCGACCGGCGAATCCGCAATTGCGTACAGCGTCTGCGGGTGGTTCGCCATCTGCTGCGCGTACGACAGGCCGTGGGTAAAGAAAAAGACGAGCCGTTCGAACGCACGGCTTTCGTCGGCCGAGAGGCCGGGCGGCGCGCCCTTCCCAGACTGGAGCGCCTTTGCAATCTCGGCCGGTACGGTGGCAGGCATGTTGGTGTGGATGCCGAGCAATTCCGGGGGCGCCTGCACGCCCATCTGCTCCGTGACGAGCGCGCCCCAATCACCGCCTTGCGCCACGAATCGCGTGTAGCCGAGGCGCTTCATCAGCACGGTCCAGGCGCGGGCAATGCGGGTGCAGTCCCAGCCGGTGGTCGTCGGCTTGCCTGAGAATCCATAACCCGGCATCGACGGGATCACCACGTCGAAAGCGTCCGACGCGCTCCCGCCATACGCGGTCGGATCGGTGAGCGGACCGACGAGCTTCAGCTGCTCGACGACCGAGCCGGGCCATCCGTGCGTGACGATGATC
>JBGPLJ010000434.1:0-2669 GCA_041486385.1 Steroidobacteraceae bacterium | reverse complement strand
TGCGCTTGCTCCACGCCCAGACGACGATGCCAATGAAAATCAGCATCAGAAATCCCGTAATGAGACCGATGACTGTTCCGTGATTCATGGCAGGAGCCTCAGTCAGTCCAGGTGCGCGATGCGCGTCCCAGCACCTGCAGGTACGCGATCAGAGCATCCATCTCGGTTTGGCCGCGAACGGCGTCGGACGCGGCGGCAATCTGAGCGTCGGTGTAGGGCACGCCGACTTTGCGCAACACGCGCATCTTCTTTGGGGTCATATCGGGGTCGAGGACATTCTTCGCAAGCCACGGAAAGCCGGGCATGTTCGACTCGGGCACCACGTTGCGCGGATTGAGCAGGTGAATGCGATGCCATTCATCCGTGTAGCGGCCGCCGACGCGCGCGAGGTCGGGTCCCGTGCGCTTCGAGCCAAACTGAAACGGATGGTCGTAGACCGATTCGCCGGCAACCGAGTAGTGACCATAGCGCGCGGTTTCCGATTGCAGCGAGCGCACCATCTGTGAGTGGCAGTTGTAGCAACCTTCGCGGATATAGACGTCCCGCCCTTCGAGCTCAAGGGCCGGGTACGGCTCGATCCCGGGCGCGGCCGGCGTCGCGGCACTCGCGAAATAAAGCGGCACGATTTCCACGAGGCCGCCAAAACTGATCGCGATCGCGATCAGGATGGCGAGGAGGCCCACGCGTTTCTCTATGGTTTCATGGCGCAACGTACGGCTCCCCGAGGAAAAAACCAGCAAGAACTTCAGGCGGCCTGCGGCACGGCGACTCTGACTTCGGCGCCGCGTCCCGAGATGGTCTTGGCCACGTTGTAGGCCATGATGAACATCCCGCTCAGCACCAGCACTCCTCCAGTCAGGCGTACCGCGTAGAAGGGGTAGGTCGCTTTGAGCGCTTCGACAAACGTGTAGGTGAGCGTGCCGTCGGCATTGGTGGCGCGCCACATCAGGCCCTGCATGACCCCGGCGATCCACATCGCGGCGATGTAGAGCACGATTCCTATGGTCGTGGTCCAGAAGTGAATGTCGATCAGCCGCGTACTCCACATCTCGCTGCGGCCATAGAGCCGCGGCAGCATCGAGTAGATGCAGCCGACTGAAATCATCGCAACCCAGCCGAGCGCGCCGGAGTGCACGTGGCCAATGGTCCAGTCGGTGTAGTGCGAGAGCGCATTCACCGTCTTGATCGACATCATCGGACCTTCGAAGGTCGACATGCCGTAGAAGGAGAGCGACACGATCATGAACTTCAGGATCGGGTCGGTGCGCAATTTATGCCATGCGCCCGAGAGCGTCATGATGCCGTTGATCATTCCGCCCCAGGACGGTGCGAGCAGCATCAGTGAGAACACCACGCCGAGCGACTGCACCCAGTCGGGCAGGGTCGTGTAGAGCAGATGATGAGGGCCTGCCCACATGTAGATCGAGATGAGCGACCAGAAGTGCACGACCGACAGGCGGTAGGAATAGATCGGGCGTCCTGCCTGCTTCGGCACGAAGTAATACATCATGCCGAGGAAGCCGGCCGTGAGGAAGAAGCCGACGGCGTTGTGTCCGTACCACCACTGCACCATCGCATCGACGTTGCCGGCGTACACCGAATACGACTTCCACAGCGAGACCGGAATTTCCGCGCTGTTGACGATGTGCAGGACCGCGACCGTGATGATGAACGCCGCGAAGAACCAGTTGGCGACGTAGATGTGGCTCACGCGCCGGCGCGCAATCGTGCCGAGAAATACGATCGCATATGAGACCCAGACGATCGCGATGAGGACGTCGATGGGCCATTCGAGCTCCGCGTATTCCTTGCTGCTCGTGATGCCGAGCGGCAGCGTGATCGCAGCCGAGAGAATCACGGCCTGCCAGCCCCAGAACGTGAACGCCGCGATGCGCGGCGCGAACAGGCGCGCGTGGCAGGTGCGTTGAACGACGTAGTACGACGTGGCGAAAAGAGCCGAGCCGCCGAACGCGAAGATCGCCGCGTTCGTATGCAGCGGGCGCAGCCGGCTGTAGGTGAGCCAGGGCGTGTCGAAATTGAGCTGCGGCCAGATGAGTTGCGAGGCGATGAGCACGCCGACCGTCATTGCGACGATGCCCCACACCACCGTCATGACCGCGAACTGCCGTACGATCCGATCGTTGTAATGTTCCAGGTCGGCCATAGCGCAAGGTATCCCGTTGCCGCGAGGGTTCGCAGCTATATTAGAACGCTTCTGGTAGAACGCGTCTGGCATTTTCGGGACGGCGAGCAGGACCGCCAATACGCACATCTACTGACACTTTCCCGCCCGGCACCGTCACATAACCACAAGTTCTGCGCTTATGCCGCCGCAGCGCCAACGTGGTGGCGGGCCGGCCGTTTCCGCTAGAATGCGCGCCCCCATCGACGGGCCCTGAGTCATTTTCTAGGAGACACTGAGTGAGCGCAGCGGCGAATGCCCTCCAGACCGAGGCGGTGATCATCGGGGCCGGTCCCTGCGGCTTGTTTCAGGTGTTCGAGCTGGGCCTCCTGGGCATCAAGGCGCATATTGTCGACTCGCTCAAAGCGCCGGGCGGGCAGTGCACCGAGCTTTATCCCGACAAGCCGATCTACGACATCCCGGCGATCCCCGTTTGCGGCGCGCAGGAACTGGTTGACCGCCTGCTGCAGCAGATCAAGCCGTTCGA
>JBGPLJ010000433.1:0-2676 GCA_041486385.1 Steroidobacteraceae bacterium | reverse complement strand
TGACCAATGGATTGCAGTCCTACGGGAGCTTCGGCACAGCGGACGCATCCTTTGGTCCGCCGGTGGAGTGGGGGCTCACGGCGAGGGCGCGGTACTGATCTGGTGACCGGTATGGCAAGCAGCCCCAAGGATGTGGTGCGTGAATTTGTCGCCCGCCTCAACGACGGCAGGGATCCCTGGGTGCTGCTGTCTGCGACAGCTGTCGTGACGGTCAACGGCACGACGCCGTTGTCGGGGCGCTATCCGGGTTTTGCGCTGATCCGCGGGATCCTCGTGGACAGCGCGCGCAAGGTGATTGCCTCGCTCAAGGTCAGCGTCGATCAGTTGATCGGCACGGGATCGCGAGTTGCCGCGCTGTTGAGACTCTCCGGACACACAGTCGCCGGAACGGCGTTCAACGCGGAGGGCCGCCTCTGTGGCTGCGTCTTCGCGGTCAACGCGGGCGTGATCGAGGAAGTCATCCTGTTCCCCGACACGAGCCTCATTGAAAGCGCGCTGTACAGCCGAAGGTTCGTGCCCGATGCCTGACGCTGCTCCGGCGAGTTCGACCGCGGCGAGCGAGACCGTCGTGCGCCAGTTCTTTGCGGACCTGAAAGCCGCATTGAATGGCGAGCCGGTCAATCCCTACCGCACCCTGGCCGACAATGTCGAATTCGTGGTGACAGGGCAGACACCGCTCTCGGGCACGTGGCACGGCAGGCGTGCGGTCATGGAGGACTTTCTGCCCAGGGCATCGCCGCTCATGGGGCGCGCGCCCGGGCATGGTCTTTTTCCGCTCGAGTTCATCGCGGAAGGGAATCGCGTTGCAGTGCTCGCCCGCGGGCGCGGATCGAACGTGCTCGGCATGCCTTACAACAACAGCTATTTTCTCTGGTTTGAAGTTGAGGGCGGAATGATCACGCGCTACATCGAGGACTTCGATTCCTCCCTGGCGTGGCGCATCATTTTTCGAGTGCATCTGGCATGAGTCAAAGTGAAATGCTTGTGAACGTCTAGAAATGCGGACAAACGAGGATTCGCAGAGCTACTATCAAGCGAGAATACGAATAAATCGCGGCCTTCAATCGAGAGGCACCTGCATGAGAAGCGGCAGATCCGTCGTGGCAGCACTTCCAGCTGACAGCAGGGGTGCGATGCCGCGTGACGCCAGCGGCGTGGAATTCAAAATCTGGCGTTCGGACCACATCCCCGGTCTCGAGGTCATCCACAGCAACAGTCACGAGCACAGCTACCCGCCGCACCTGCACGATTGCTTGGAAATCATCTGGATCCGCTCCGGCAAGGGCAAGCTGATCTGCCAGAATCGCTGCTTCGAGATCCCGGCCGGCGAGGCCGCGATCATTCCTCCGAATGAGATTCACAGCGGCGGCGGCTCCGGGTCGCATCTCGGGTACGTCGCCATCCATCTGCCGCGGACTCTCGTGGAGCAGGTCTTCAGCGACTTCAGGTTTGTGGTGGATGGCGCGGGCAATCCCACGCCGGTGAAAGTGCTCTCCCGCGAAAAGGCGGCGAGCCTCCTGCCGATCACGATCAGCACGGTCTGCGCGGACCTCTCCGCCGATCGGCTGCTCTGCATCCTGCGGCCGATTCTGTGCCAGCTCTTCGATGTACCGCTGCCGGATCCCGGATCGGTTCTCGACCGGAGCCTGCAGCACCCGGCCGTCTCCAAGGCGCAGTCGATCATTCGCGATCAGTGCGCGGATCGCATGCACGTCAGCCACCTCGCGCGTCGCGTGGATTTGGACATGCGCTATCTGATTTCACTCTTCAAGCTCGCGACCGGCGTCACGCCGCACCAGTTCCAGATTGCGATGCGTGTGGAACTCGCGAGGGCGCTTCTCGAGCAGCAGTTGCCGCTGTGCGAGGTCGCGGCAAGGGCGGGATTTGCCGATCAGAGCCACCTCAATCGGCATTTCCGCCGCCAGTACGGCTTCACGCCCGGCGCCTACCGCGAGAGCGTGGTCGTAAGTTCCGGTATTGTCTTGTAGTCGGTCGCTGGAACCGGACTCCACGGCCGCTTCCACGTACGGTTGGTAGTCTTTGCGCCAGCTGGACTTGACCCGCTTCAGCGGACGGATCGTCGTCACAGGCTAAGCCGAGACTGGACGAGTCATGCACACGATGCTTACGTCAAAGGCGCAGCGTGCTACATCAGTCTGCGTGTTGCCGCGAGAGAGCCGGCCGTGACAGAGGGCGGATGCCGCGTTTGACCTGCTTGCCGATCTTCTGGTTAGCAACCTCAAGGTCGTACTGCGCCTGCAGATTCTGCCAGAGCTGCGCCGTCGTACCGAAGTAGTGCGAGAGCCGTAGCGCCATTTCGGCGGTCACCGCGCGCCGCCGCCGAGCGATCTCGTTGACCGTGGGCACCGACACGCCGAGCTCCTTGGCGAGCTTGTACGAACTCAATCCGAGCGGCTCCATAAAGTCGCGGAGCAGAATGTCACCCGGGGGTACGGGCTTCAGTCGCTTCATCGCCATATTCCTCATTCCTTATGCCGAATCCGGCGTCAGTGGTAGTCCACAATCTCGACGTCCGACGCATCGCCGTCTTTCCATCTGAAGCAGATGCGCCACTGCTGGTTGATCCGGATGCTGTACTGACCTTTGCGGTCACTCTTGAGCGCTTCCAGCTGATTCGAGGGTGGGACCGCGAGATCGCGAAGGTTGGCCGCGCTG
>JBGPLJ010000432.1:0-2677 GCA_041486385.1 Steroidobacteraceae bacterium | reverse complement strand
TCCCCTCAGCACCCACCAGGCCGGAGCGGTAGTTCAGCTGGTTAGAATACCGGCCTGTCACGCCGGGGGTCGCGGGTTCGAATCCCGTCCGCTCCGCCATCTATCTGAGCTCACCTGGGTGCGCATTTGAGCGTGCCCAGGTGGCAGTGATTGGGGGTTTAATTTCGCATGCTGCAGACGATCCACGACAAGGCCAGCGGGATATTCGTTACTGTCGTGCTCGGCGCTCTCGCCGTGGTGTTCGTCTTCTGGGGCACGCACCTTGACCTGATGACGGCGCAGACCTACGCCGCCAAGGTCAATGGCGACAAGATCCCGATCGAGCAAGTCCGCAAGCTCTATCAGCGGCAGCTGAATCAGTTCGAAAGCCGCTCGTCCGAGGAGCTGCCGACGGCGCTCAAGGATCAGCTGCGCACGAACACGATCGAGAGCTTCATCCGTCATCAGCTGCTCTTGCAGCGCACCGCCGACCTGCATTACCGCATCGGTCAAGCGGACGTCATCCGCGAAATCGAGTCGGAACCCGGGTTTCAGACCGACGGCAAGTACTCGCCCGAACTCGCGCTGAGCCGCTTGTACGCCGCTCAGGAAACGCCCGCGAGCTATGAGAGCCAGATCCGCCAGACGCTGCAGGTGACGCAGCTGCAGGACGGCATCGCGGTTTCGCAGTTCTTGACGCCGGGCGAACTCGCACGCGCCACTGCCCTGCGCTTCGAGCAGCGTGAATTGAGCTATGCGGTGGAGCCCGTGGCGCGCTACGTCGCCGGGATCACGCCCACCGACGCGGAAGTCGCGACCTACTACGGCGCACACAAGAGCGACTACCAGACCCAGGAAACCGTGGCCCTGGAATACGTGGAGCTCAAGCGCGATGACCTCGCCGCCCAGCAGACCGTGACCGAGGCGGACTTGCGCAAGTATTACGAGGAAAACAAGGATAAGTACGGCCAGAAGGAGCGCCGGCGCGCGCGGCAGATCCTCATCGCGGCCTCACAGCCCGCCGAAGACGCTGCCGCCAGCAAGAAGGCGGCGGACCTCTATGCGAAGCTCAAGGCCGGCGCGGATTTTGCGGCGCTGGCAAAGCAGTTTTCGGACGACACCGGTACCAAGGACGCGGGCGGCGATCTCGGCTGGCAGGAGCGCAATGGCAACGTGGTCGCCGCAATCGACGACGCGATATTCGGCATGCAGGTGCATGAACTGCACGCGCCGATCCAGAGCAAGTACGGCTATCACATCGTGCAACTCGACGCGGTAGAAGCCGGCAAGCAGAAGACTTTCGAAGAGGCGCGCGCCGAGCTCGAATCCGAGTATCGCAAGACCGCCGCCGACCGCGACTTCGGCGAGCGGCAGGAGAAGCTTTCGGAAACCGCCTACACGCATTCGGGCGACCTCGCGGCCGTTGCGCAGGCGATGCACCTCGAGATCCACCGCGTTCCGGAATTCACGCGCAATGCCGGCGGCGGCCCCTTCGCCGGCAACAAGGCCGTTATCAGCGCCGCCTTCGGCGAAGAAGTCCTGAACGGCAGCAACAGCGATCCGATCCCGATTGCCGATGGCGACGTGATCGTACTGCGTTCCTCGGGCCACAAATCGGCGGAGCCGCGGCCGCTCGCCGAAGTGCGCGCCGAAATCGTGACCAAATTGCAGGCGGACGGTGCGCGCCGCAAGGCACGCGCGGCCGGCGATGCCGTGCTCGCAGATCTCGACAAGGGCGCGGTCTGGGATCAAGCCCTCGCGAGCGCCGGTTTGAAGCCGACGCCGCGCCTGTCGATCGCGCGTACGGATGCGGCCTTGCCCGCTGACATCCGCGACGCGTTGTTCGCCGCGCCCCGGCCACAGCCGGGCCGCGTCCTGTATCGAGGCGTCGAGCAGGCGAGCGGTGACTATGCGCTCATCGCGTTCTCCGCCATTCGTGACGGCTCGTCGAGCGAAGCCCCGGATCAAAGAGCGGGCAGAATTCGCGAACTGGCGGCACGTCTGGGTATCGGCGACACGTCGGCGTATGTGGCCGAGCTCGAACGCACTGCCAAGATCGAACGCAATCCGAAGGCCCTCGAATAGCCGCCCCGCACCCGCGACTTCGGGAAGGTTCGCGCGTGCCCACAGTTGCTTTCATTCGTGCACCGAGCGCCGCAATCGTGAATTGCGAGCTCACTCATCTCGCGCGCGTGCCAATCGATGTTGAGCGCGCGCAACTGCAACACGCGCGTTATGTGGCGGTATTGAACGAGCTGGGCGCCCGCAGCGAGTGGCTGCCGCCCTTGCCGGAGCTCGCCGATGGCGTGTTCGTGGAAGACACCGCGGTCGTTCTGCCTGAAATCGCCGTGCTTACCCGGCCCGGTGCCGTGTCGCGTCAACCGGAAGTGGCCTCGGTCGAGCAGGCACTCGCTGTGCATCGGCCGATCCGCCGAATCCGCGCTCCGGCGAATCTCGACGGCGGCGATGTGCTGCGCATCGGCCACCGGCTCCTGGTCGGCGTTGCCGGCCGCTCGAACGCAGCTGGAGTCTTGCAGCTGCGCGAGGCGGTGCGGGAATACGGTTACGAGGTCAGCGCGATACAGGTGGATCGGTGCCTGCATTTGAAGAGCGCCTGCACGGTCCTGTCGGCCGGTGTCGTGCTGGCGAACCTCGACTACATCGCACGCGAAGTGCTGGGCGACGTGACGGTCATTAC
>JBGPLJ010000431.1:0-2677 GCA_041486385.1 Steroidobacteraceae bacterium | reverse complement strand
TTCTCGTATCAGAATGGCAATCCCGCCGTCGGCATCCAGGTGATACGGGCGAACGGCGCCAACGTGCTCGCGACGCTCGAGGCCGTCAAAGCGGTGGTCGCCGAATTGCGCGAAGGGCCTCTGAAGGCGCGCGGTCTCGGCATCGAGCAGTCTTTCGACGCGTCGCTCTTCATCCATCGCGCGGTGAAGCTCCTCACCGAGAATCTCGTCGTGGGCGCGTTCCTCGCGCTCATCGTCGTCTGGTGGTTCATGCGGGAGCGGCGCGTGACGTTCCTCATCGCCGCGACCATTCCCGTGTGCCTGTTTGCGACGTTCATCGCGCTCGATCTTGCGGGACGCAGTCTCAACGTGATTTCGCTGGCGGGTCTCGCGTTCGCCGTGGGCATGGTGGTCGAAGGCGCGATCGTGGTCTCGGGCAACGTCGTGCGCCTGCGTGAAGGTGGCATGTCGCTCGCGGAAGCCGCGCGCGAGGGGCCACGTCAGGTGGCGGGCGCGCTGCTCGCCTCAACCGCCACGACGATAGCGGTGTTTGTGCCCGTGCTCTTTTTGAAAGATGTCGAAGGCCAGCTCTTTGGCGATCTCGCGCTCACCATTTCCATTGCGGTCGCATTGTCCGTCCTGGTGGCGCTCACGCTCCTGCCGATATCCTTGCGCTACTTCCTCGACCGCCCGATGAAACCGACCGGATACGGTCATGGCTGGCCCCGCGTCACCGAGTGGGTGCTGCGCAATACGAGCACGCGCCGGCAGCAGATCTCATGGATCGCGGGACTGCTGGTGGCGCCGCTCCTTCTGACCTGGTGGATGTTGCCGCCGCTCGACTACCTGCCGCCCGTGAAACGTGCGGCCATCGATACGTACTTCGATTTTCCGCCGGGAATGAGCCCGGAAGCCGTGAACCGCGAAATCACGCCGATTCTCCTCGAGCGCATGCAGCCGTACATGGACGGCAAGCTCGAGCCGAAACTCAAGAACTGGTACATCCTCACCTGGCCGGGTGGCGGCACGATCGGTGCGCGCGTCGTCGATGAAAAGCGCATCGGTGAGCTCGAGACCATCATGCGCGAGAAGATCATTGTCGGCCTGCCCGACACGCGGGCGTTCGCGTCCGAAGGGGATCTCTTCGGCGGGATCGGCGGATCGGCGCGCTCCATCGGCATTCACCTGCAGAGCGAAGACACGGCCGCGCTCAATCGCGTTGCGATCGAGGGCCGGGGTCTCCTCGAGAAAGCCTTCCCCGGCGCGTCGGTGCAGAGTTTTCCGAACCCGGAGGATGCCTCCCTGGAGCTGCGTGCCGTACCGAACGATCGGAGGATTGCTGAGGTTGGCTGGGACCGCACGACGATCGGCACGGTGATCCGCACGGTTGGCGAGGGCGCGTGGCTCGGCGAATATTTCGATGGCAAGTCGCGCCTGCCGATCATGCTGCGCGCTAGCGAAGGTGCAACACCCGAAGATCTTTCGAACGCTCCGTTGCTCACGCCATCGGGGTCCGTCGTGCGGCTCGGCGATCTGGTGCAGCTCTCGACCGAGCTCGGGCCGCCGGCGATTCGACGCCTCAATCACCGGCGCACGGTGACGCTCACGGTGGATCCGCCGGCGGAGCTGTCGCTCGAAGAGGCGCTGAAGAAGATTGATGACAAGGTCCTGCCGCAACTGCGCACCGACATGCCTGCGGACGGCTCGATCCGCATGGCGGGCAGCGCCGATAGTCTGAGCCAGACACTCTCGACGATGGGACGGGTGTTTGCGCTGGCGCTCGCGGTGCTGCTCCTCCTGATGACGGCGCTCTTCAAGTCCCTGCGCGACAGCATCATCGTGCTGCTCACGGTGCCGCTCGCGCTGATTGGCGGCGTGCTCGGGCTGCGCATGCTCGACCTCGTCAAATTCCAGGCGCTCGATCTGTTGTCGATGATCGGCTTCGTGATGATGATCGGCGTGATCATCAATCACGCGATCCTGCTCGTCGCGGCGGTGCGCAGCGCCGAGGCTGAGGGCTGCGAGATCGAGGCAGCCATTCGCGCAGGCCTTAATCAGCGGCTACGCGCGATTCTCGCGAGTACCTTGACTGGCGCGCTCGGCGCGCTGCCGATGGCGCTCAATCCGGGTCCCGGAAGCGTCATCTACCGAGGCCTCGCAGCCGTCAATATCGGCGGTGTGATCGTCAGTCTCGTCTTCAGTCTCGTGTTGATTCCGGCGTTGATGCGTTTGATGCATGCGCGCAGCCTGGCGCAGTCCGCGCGCCCGGCGTTGCCGGCATCGAATTAATGCCAGGGGGTGTTGCAATGAGTCGTCACACGTCGCGCAGCTTCTTCTTGATTCTCGCGCTGCTATCGGCAGCGGTCGCCGCTTATGGGGCGGACGGTCCGGCGGCGGATCCGATCCCCGTGCAGATCGGGGCCGTCACGATGCAGACCGTGACGCCGCACAGCTGGATTCCAGGGTCGATCGTGAGCCGCGCGGACGCGCGGATCGCGAGCGTGGTGGGTGGCCGCGTCGTGTGGGTCGCTGAAGTGGGACTGCGCGTGAAGTCCGGTGCGCCCATTGCGCGCCTCGACGACACGCAGGTTCGATTACGGGTGGTCGATCTTCAGGCGCAGGTGGAGCGTGCGCGTGCGCAGCGCTCGCTCGCGAAGTCGCAGGTGGATCGCTACGATCAGCTCGCATCGACGCATGT
>JBGPLJ010000430.1:0-2686 GCA_041486385.1 Steroidobacteraceae bacterium | reverse complement strand
TGATCTTCCGGCGCATGGGCATCGACACCCAGGAGGTGCTGGCGGCCGCCGGCACCAAGTGGAACTTCCTGAACTTCCGACCGGGCCTGGTCGGCGGCCACTGCATCGGCGTCGATCCGTATTACCTGACGCACAAGGCGCAGGAAGTCGGCTATCACCCCGAGATGATCCTCGCGGGACGGCGCCTGAACGACAACATGGCGAACTACGTGGCGAGCGAAATCGTGCGCCTCATGACGGGTCGCCGCATTCACGTGAAGAACTCGCGCGTCCTCATCATGGGGCTCACCTTCAAGGAAAACTGCCCGGACCTGCGCAATTCGAAGGTCGTCGATGTCGTGCGCGAGCTCGAGAAGTACGGCGCGAAAGTCGATGTGCACGATCCGTGGATCGATGCGGCGGAGTGCAAGCACGAGTACGGCATCCGTCCCGTGCGCACGCTGAAGCCGCACAGCTACGACGCCATCGTGATGGCAGTGGCGCATCGGCAGTTTCGCGAGCTCGGCCTGAAGAAGGTCCGCAGCTACGGCAAGAAGGTCCACGTCCTCTACGACATCAAGTATCTTTTCAGGGGCGACGAAGTCGACGGGCGGTTGTGAGGGAGAGAGTCAGGGTGGGGGGGCTTTGAAACTACTCGTCACCGGCGCCGCCGGATTCATCGGCTTCCACGTCGCGCAGTTGCTGCTCGCCCGCGGCGATGAGGTTGTCGGGCTCGATAACCTCAACGACTACTACGACGTCCGGTTGAAGGATGCGCGGCTCGCGATCATCAAACAGAGCCCGCGCTTTCGATTCGTGAAGATGGATCTCGCGGATCGCGACGCCATGCCGAAACTTTTCGCCGCCGAGCGCTTTGAGCGCGTCGTGCATCTGGGCGCCCAGGCAGGCGTGCGTTACTCGATCACCAATCCGCTCGCCTACGTCGACAGCAATATCGTCGGTTTCGCGAATGTGCTGGAGGGCTGCCGCCATAACGGGGTCGAGCACCTGGTCTACGCCTCGACGAGCTCGGTCTATGGCGCGAATACGGCCATGCCATTTTCCGTGCACCAGAACGTCGACCACCCGCTTTCCTTCTATGCCGCCACCAAGAAAGCGAACGAGTTGATGGCGCACACCTATGCGCATCTTTACAGACTGCCGGTGACGGGCCTCCGGTTCTTCACGGTGTATGGTCCATTCGGCCGGCCCGACATGGCGCTCTTTCTCTTCACGAAGAACATCCTGGCGGGCAAGCCCATCGATGTCTTCAACTACGGCCATCACCGGCGCGATTTCACCTACATCGACGACATCGCGCAGGGCGTGGTCCGCGCGACCGATCGGATTGCGACGCCCAATGCGCGCTGGGACAGCAACCAGCCGGATGCCGCGACCAGCGTGGCCCCGTATCGCCTCTACAACATCGGCAACAACCAGCCGGTCGAGCTCATGCGCTACATCGAGCTCATCGAAAAGTCGCTCGGCCGCAAGGCGCAGATGAATCTGCTGCCGCTGCAGGTCGGGGACGTGCCCGATACCAGTGCCGATATCGATGCCCTGGTCGCAGACGTCGGGTATCGGCCGTCGACCCCCGTCGAAGTCGGCGTACCCCGCTTCGTCGAGTGGTACCGCAAGTACTACAACGCCTGAACACCCCCCGCCGGGGGCCGGTTTAATCCCCCCGTCCGACTGGGGGTTATTCCACGGGCACCGGGCGGGGGGAGTGACCGGTTTGTTACCGGTCGGCGACTGCCCTCGAACCCCATGGCCCGGTATCCTCCGGCGCCTATGTCCATCACGCTCGACCAGCTCACCAAGCGCTATCAGGGTCTGCCCGTCGTCAATGACGTGTCGCTCTCGATCGCCGACGGCGAGTTCTTTGTTCTGCTGGGTCCGAGCGGCAGCGGCAAGAGCACGCTCCTGCGCGCCATCGCGGGGCTGACCGGCATCGATCACGGCCGTATCGCGCTGCACGGCCGCGACGTCACACACTTGCCGGCCCGCCGCCGCGAGGTGGGATTCGTCTTTCAGAACTACGCGCTTTTCGGTCACATGACGGTCGCGGACAACATCGAGTTTGCGCTACGGGTGCGCTCGGTGCGCGCCGCCGAACGCCGCGCGCGCCGCAAGGAATTGCTGCGCATGGTGGCGCTCGAAGGGATGGACGATCGCTTGCCCTCCCAGCTCTCGGGCGGCCAGCAGCAGCGCGTAGCGGTCGCGCGCGCACTCGCTCATCGCCCGAACGTACTGCTGCTCGATGAGCCCTTCGGTGCTCTCGATGCGCGCATCCGTGAAGAATTGCGTACGACGATCCGCGAGGTGCAGCGCGAGCTCAGCATCAGCGCGATTCTCGTCACGCACGACCAGGAAGAAGCATTCGCGCTCGCCGACCGCATCGGCGTCATGAATCAGGGGCGCCTTCTCGACACGGGCCGGCCGGATGAGCTCTATGCGCGTCCCGCTTCGCGCTTTGTCGCAACATTCCTCGGCGCGGCCAATCTACTGCTGGCGCGCCGTACGGCGGATGGACTCGATTTCAAGGCCGCGGCCGCCGAGCGCGGCGAGGGGCCGCGCGATCAGGAAGTGGTGGTGGTGGTGCGGCCGCAGGATGTCGAACTCGGGTTCGCGCGCGACCGCCTCGGCAGCCAGTATGTCGGGCAAGGCACGATCGAATCGGTCGTCTACACCGGCGCCTTCGAGCGCT
>JBGPLJ010000429.1:0-2687 GCA_041486385.1 Steroidobacteraceae bacterium | reverse complement strand
CGAGCACGATGCCTTTCTGCGCTTCACGAATACTCTTGGCGCCGAGCGCGCGCTGAATGATGTATTGGTTGAAGCCCCAGTAGGAAACATTCATCACCCACATGCCGCCGAGCAAGACCGAGAGGCCCGGCAAGTCTTTGTAGTTCGGACTGCTCGGCGAGAGAATCATGTCGAACTTCTCGGGGAAACGCGTTGTCAGCTCGTGGAAACCCGCGAGGATACCGGCACCGCCTGATACCCGATTGAGTGCGATGTAGGAGATGATGAGCCCGCCGAGCACAAGGAGTGAGACCTGGACGATGTCCGTCAGCGCCACGGCCTTCAAACCGCCGTACAGCGCATACGCGCCGGCAAAAACACCGAGCATGACGATCGCGGTCTGCACGTTGATGCCCGTGATCGTGTGAACGGCCGTTGCACCGAGCCAGAGGATCGCGGTCAGATTAACGAACACGTACACGCCGAGCCAGAAGATGGCCATGACCGTGCGCACGGCGGGGCTGTAACGCCTCTCGAGGAACTCGGGCATCGTGTAGATGCCGTTCTTCAGGAAGATCGGCACGAAGTACTTGCCGACGATGATCAAAGTGAGCGCCGCCATCCATTCGTAGGAAGCGATGCCGAGTCCGATCACATAGCCGGATCCCGACATGCCGATGATCTGTTCGGCGGAAATGTTCGCGGCGATGAGCGACGTGCCGATTGCCCACCAGGGCAGCGCGCGGCTCGCGAGGAAGTAGTCCTGCGCGTCCTTCTTGTGTTCGCCTTTTTCCCGCGAGACCCACTGCGCGAGCACGAATATCGATACGGCGTAAATGGCGACAATGGCGGTGTCGAGTGTCGAAAGTGTCACAAGCGTCCCCTTTGCTCGAACGCCGAGGTGTTCGTCACGGCCGTTGCAGGCGCGCTATCGTCGATATCCGTCATGGCGCTCGTCTTTGTTGTTGTCGTTGGCGGTTATTGCGGCCGTGTCCGCGCGCTTGTCTTTTATAGTATCAATATTCTGCGCGGGTCATTCGGCACGCACGCCACTGCTTGCCTGCGCGAAGGTTGCGCAGCGACGGCTCTGAATCTGCCTCTAAACGAGATGATTAAACTTCTGTAAGTATCTGAATAGTAAGGTCACAGCAGCCATTCGATCGGCAAGAGTGACATGACAAAAACGTTCAGTCGCAGCCGCAAGCCTGCGCCAGGCTCGTCCTTGTGCAGAACTTCTGCGCCGTCTCGCTGTTCGATCCATTGCAATGCCCCAGAGTCGTCGAGGCGCACTTGGTAGGCGCCGGCGGCAACGCTGCTGGAGCCGGCAAAGGCAATGGCTTGCGCAATCGTCTGGCTATCGATCACGAAGCCGAGTTCCGTGTTGAGTCGCGCGGAACGCGGATCAAAATTGAACGATCCGATGAACGCGTGCGTGCCATCGACCGAAAATGTCTTGGTGTGCAGACGGGAAGCGGAGCTCCCTCTCCGGCCGCGGCGAACTCTGGCAGCGAGAGCCGGAGCTGCGCGCTTCATTTCGTACAAAGCAATGCCGGCCTTAAGCAGGGGCTTACGCCATCTGGCATAGCCGGCATGCACGGCGGGCACGTCGGTCGCTTCGAGCGAATTCGTCAGGACCGTGATTCGTACGCCCTGCTGAGCCATGGCCGTGAAATGGCGCACTCCGGCCGCGCCCGGCACAAAGTAGGCGGAGACCAATTGCAGTTCCCGGATCGGCGCCTTGAGGATGCGCCTGAGGCGCGGCCACAGCATCTCGTGAGCCTTCGCGCGTCCTTGTCCCTTGGACGGATCGTCGCTCACCATGTGTGTTGTTGCCCACTCGCAGAGCAGCCGGCCTGCCAGCAGCTCACGCACCAGCGGCTGTGTGGCAACCACCTCTCGATAGGCCATTGCAGCGGGTGCATGTTCCGCGCGCGCCATGTCGGCGGCCACGGCCGATTGAATTGCCGGACTGAGGGTCGGAAGCACGCGCTCTGCCGGGCACGCGGAGCCACTCGTCCAGTAGCGCTCGAAATCGTTGGAGACCTCACTGACCACCGGCCCGATGGCCAGCACGTCGAAGTCGACGAACAACACGTCCTGGCGGGCGCCGAAGTACTCGTCGCCGACGTTGCGCCCGCCGACAATCGTTGCTTGATTGTCGGCGGTGAAGGACTTGTTGTGCATGCGCCGGTTGGTCCGGGCAAAGTCGGTGAGGTAACTGAATATGCGCCAGCGGCGGAATCTGAGCGGGTTGAAGAGGCGCACTTCGATATTGGGATGCGCGTTGAGCGTGGCAAGCACGCGGTCGAGCCTCGCCGTGCCGGCGTCATCGAGCATCAGCCGAACACGCACGCCCCGGTCTGCCGCCCGCCGCAGGGCCTGGAACAGCATCGTCCCCGACATGTCGAGGTGCCAGATGTAGTACTGCACATCGAGCGTGCGCTCGGCGGCGTTGGCGAGCAGCACGCGTGCGGCAAACGCATCGTGCCCATCGGGCAGTGTGACTATGCCGGACTTGCCAGGGTAGGCCTTGGTAATTGGCAGCACCGATCGGTCGAGGTGCGTGTCGGTTTGGCTCTGCAGGCTCATCGGATCGTTCCGGTTATCAATGAAAATGATTCCGTCGCTCGAAGGTAATGGACATTACGTATTCCCCATAAGTGCCAAGAGAGTATCGTCGAGCGGATCATAGGGAGATTCGTCATGTT
>JBGPLJ010000428.1:0-2695 GCA_041486385.1 Steroidobacteraceae bacterium | reverse complement strand
CACCGCAGGTTTCAGCGGCGCGACTGTTGCCGATCACTACGGCGCGGTCGACCCGAACGGCGAAGTCGACGACATGAGCGCGTGGCCGAAGTGATTTCTATTCCCTCTCCCCTTTTAAGGGGAGAGGGTTAGGGTGAGGGGATTCGACCGAGGGTCAGGGTGAGGGGTCAGCGAGCGGCGACCGCTCGTAGTTTCGCCGGCGCCGTCTCCCGCAAGCCGAGCGCCAGCAAGCCGCCGATCAACGCGCAACCGGCCTCGATGAAGATCGGCGCCTGCAGCGTCGTTTGATCGGCCGCCCAGCCGGCAAGCGGCGGTCCGCAGAATCCGCCGATGATTTCACCGATGCCGACCACGAGTCCCATCGCCGTCGCGATGAGGCGCGGCGACGTGCTCTCCGAGGGAATTGTTCCCATGTAAAGCGGGAACACGCCCGATGCCAGCCAGCCGATGAACATGAGAGCCGCCAGCACGAAGAGCGAGCCGGCGTAGTAGATCGCCGCGAGGGGGCACAACACGCCCAATAGCGAGAAGAAGATCATCACCGGCCGGCGCCCGATTCGATCCGAAAGCGCCGGCACGACGAAGCCACCGAACGCAGCGCAGGCACCGAGCGTGCTCATGAGCCAACTGGTTTGCCCCGGCGGAATATGCCTGTAGTTCATGAAAAACGTCGGCAGGAAAGCCCAGCCGAGCACCATCCAGGCGACCATGAAGCAGCTGATGAGCGAGCACAGCCAGACGTTGCGCACGCGAAGCATCGCAACGAGCCCCATCGTCGGCTCACGGCCCGAAACCGCTGCGACGGCCGCCGACAGCGGCTTCGGTTCGCGCACGTAGCGCGCGATCAGAACTGCGCACAGCAGACCCGGAATTCCCGCCACGAAGAACGAGATCCGCCAGCTGTAGTGCTGCGCCAGCGGCATGAGCACGAGCGGAGCCGCAAACGACCCGAGGAGCGCGCTGAAGCCATTCTGCAGCACGCCCATATTGAAACCGCGCCGCCGCTCGCCTGATTCCGACGCCATGATCGAGAGCGCCACCGGCAGGAACGGTCCTTCCGCGAGCCCCATGAGCATGCGCGTCGCAAACAGCATCGCAAACGACCCCGCGAGCCCCGAGAGAAACGAACACAGCGAAAAGGCGACGATGCAGACGAGGAGAAACGGTTTGCGGATGCCGGAGCGGTCCGAGGCCGCGCCAAAGACATAGGCCGAAATGGCCCAGGTGATCGAGAGTCCCGAGCTGATGAAGCCGATTTCCCTGTTCGACAGATGCAGATCCGGCGCGATAAAGGGCGCGAGAAAGCCCGCAGCATTGCGATCGAAGAAGAGGAACCCGAAGGTGACGCCGAGGAGCAGGAGAATCCCGTTCTCATAGGTCGCGAAACGGCTTCGAGTCATGTATGCCCCTCAAGCGAACTGCGAGTCGACTGTAAGCGAAGTCAAGCGGTCCCCGCTGCAGTGAAGGCTAGCGCACATCCGCAAAGCGCGCCAAGATCGGTCAAATGAAGCTCGTCGATGTCTCCATCCGCGACGGTAACCAGAGTCTCTGGGGCGCCACCGCGCTCAATACGGCTAAAACACTGAGCATCGCGCCAGTGCTCGATCGCGTCGGGTTCACCGCGCTCGATTTCACGTCGAGCACGCACATGGGCATTGCAGTCCGCACTCACAAGGAAGATCCGTGGGAGCTCATCCGCGCCATGCGGGCGGCGGCGCCCAATACGCCGCTGCAATTCATCACGACCGGCTTTCGCTTCATCTCCTGGGAAACGTCCGGGCGCGACTTCATGCGGCTCGCGTATCGCTGCCTCGTGCGCAACGGCATCGGGCGCTTCGCGCTCATCGATCCGATGCATCACCTGCCCTCGCTCCTCGATCTCGCGCGCATCATTCGCGAGGAAGGCGGCGAGGTCCTCGCGGGCCTGACCTACACCATCAGCGCCGTGCATGACGACGCTTTCTACGCCAATCTCGCCGGCGCGCTTGCCGCGTCCCCGGACATTCCGCGCTTGTACCTCAAGGATCCGACGGGACTGCTGACACCGGAACGTGCCCGGACATTGATTCCCGCCGTGCGCGCGCGGCTGGGCGGCAAGCCGCTCGAGCTTCATTCGCATTGCACGATCGGACTCGCGCCGCTCACCTACATGACCGCGGCGGACCTTGGCATCGACACTTTGCATGTCGCGCTCGGGCCCCTGGGGAACGGTACGTCCCTGCCGGGGGCGCATCGCACGACTGCCAATTTGCGCGAACTCGGGCACCGGGTCGACATCGACGATCGATCTCTCGGGCTCGGCGCGGATTACTTCAGCCGACTGGCCGCGGCCGAGGGCTTGCCCGCCGGAACGCCGCAGGAATACGACGCGGCCTACCTGCGCCACCAGCTTCCCGGCGGCGCGATCACGACCACGATCCGGCAGCTCGCCGAGCTCAAGCTCGAGGATCGTCTGCCCGCCGTGATCGAAGAAGCGGTGCGAGTGCGTGCCGAGCTCGGGTATCCGATCATGGTCACGCCCTTCCCGCAGATCGTCTGCACGCAGGCGCTCTTTAACGTGATCGGCAAGCACCGCTACGAGAACGTGCCGGATCAGGTCATCCGCTATGTGCTCGGCCGCTTCGGCCATCCCACGGCACCCATCGAGCCGGAAGTGGAGCAACGCATTCTGGCGCGCGCGCGCGCGCAGGAATTG
>JBGPLJ010000427.1:0-2698 GCA_041486385.1 Steroidobacteraceae bacterium | reverse complement strand
CTCACCCCGCCCTCTCCCCTTGAAAGGGGAGAGGGATTCTTCGATCCCCCTCACCCCGCCCTCTCCCCTTGAAAGGGGAGAGGGAGGAGATGGGGAGAGGGAACCGGATGCACCATTCGAAAGGTGAGGTTCACGCGCGCGCCGACCGCGCGCTGCGTCTTCGGCAATGCGTGCAGCCAGTGGTGCTGCGTAGCGCCTTCCATCACGAGGAGGCTCCCCGCGGTGAGTTCGATCGCATGCGTCAGCGCCTTGCGCCTTCGATGCCGCAGGCAGAAGCGCCGCGTCGCGCCGAACGAGACGGATGCAATGACGGGATTCGCGCCGAGCTCGCGCTCGTCATCCGCGTGCCATCCCATGCCGTCGCGCCCGTCGCAGTAGAGATTGGCGAGGAGACTGTTGAAGTGCGCGCCGCTCAAGGCTTCGACACGCTCGCGAATAGCGCCGAGATCCGCGGTGAAAGCCCGCGGCTCGTGCCGCACGCCGGAGTAGGTGTAGATCGCTTCGGGCTCGCCGTACCACGCGACGAGCCGCGGCACGCGCCGGTGCTCGCCGAAGATCACGATGTCCTCGCTCGCCCAGGCGAGATCCGCGCGCAAAGCCGAAAATAGTTGCGCGGCCTCAGCGGCGGAAAACGCCTCGGGCCAATAACGCAGCGCGCCGTCCTGCAACGAAATCTCGCTGCAGGACGGCGTGGCAAACAGGGGAAGCGTCACGGGCGGCGCGGACCTACTTGCCCGCTTTCAGTCCCGCGATCAGCTCATCGCCAAAGTAGCTCGGCGATATCGTGCCCTGACGCATGAAGGCAAGATGGAATTCCTTCGCGGAGAATTTATTGCCGAGCGCATCCTGCGCCCGCTTGCGCAGCGCAAAGATCTGCTCCTTGCCGAGCCGGTACGTAATCGCCTGTGTCGGCCAGCGCGCGTAGCGATTGATCGCCTTGCCCGCCTCATCGCAACTCGCGCGCTTCGCATCGACCTTGAGCGCCTTCGCATCGAGGCACGAGCCAGGGAGGAAATCGACCACGGTGGAATAGAGATCCTTTGCCGCCACCGCGCTCAGCCTTCCGGTGTGCAGTCCCGTGTCGAGCCGCACGCGCAGATCGCGATAGAGTTTTCCGCGTAGCTGGTAGAGATGCTCTTCCGGCGTATAAAAGCCGGTCGGCGCCTTCGGTTGCGGCTCGGCGAGGAGCGCCTCGGAGTAGAGCGCCCAACCCTCAGCGGCCATCGAATCCGACCACATAGAAGAGGAGTCCTCGACGGCGCCCGGCGTCAGCCAGCGCACCAGTGAAATCTGGTCCTTGTAGCCGATCATCACGCGGAAGTGCCAGTCGTGGCCCGGAAAGCCTTCGTGCGCGGCGAGATCCGCCATCTTCGCGCGATTATGTATCTCACGAAGTTTCGCGAGATCGTTGTCGGTCGGTGACACGTAGAAGCGCCCAATGCCGCCCTGCTTGAAGACAGGCGCGGTGTAGTAAGCCGCGCCATCGAGCGAGGCGCGCAGCGGTGGCGGCGTCACGGTGACTTCCAGTTTGTACTCTGCGGGAACGTCGAAGAGCCCGGTGTCGCGTGCGTACGTGACGATGCGCGCCCCCGTGGTGCGATACCCCTCGATCATTTCGTCATCGCTCTTCGGCGCGTCGGCACTCAGCTGATCGAACACCACGCGCACGACTTCCGGGCCGTCGGTGGTTTGCCAGCCGTGCGCCTTCGCGATCTCGGTCGCGAGCGCGATCATCGTCTTGCGCGTCTCTTCGACCACCGGCCACGATTCGTCAAAGAGCTGCCCGGCGGTCTTGTCGATCCGCAGATTGTTCTTGAGCGCCCAGTTGTATTCCGTTTCGCCGAAGACGTAGCGATCGGCGCGGAACTGCGGCTTGAGCGCCTGCTCATCCGTGCCTTTGGGGTTGACGAAATACGTCGCGGCAACAAAGTCCGCGAACTTCGTATAGGCCTTGGACGCATCGGCGCCGGCGAGGTCGATCGCCTTCACCAGTTTGTCCTTCTGATCGCCGCCGATGCGCTCGCGCGCGATGGCGGGCAGCGTCTTGCCGAAATACTCCGCATCCGCCCGCGCCGACTTCAGGCCATACGCGCCGATGAGCCGCCAGTCGGGTGTGTTCTTGTCGGCAATTCCGGCTTCGAGCTGCTTCTGCGCACGCGCCAGATAATCGCCGATGCCTTCCACGCGCTCGACGACGCGCCGCCAGTCCTGCGCATAGCCGTAGACGCCTTGCCCGCGATCCTCCATGCCCTGCAGCTGGAAATCGACGCCGCGGAACGGCTCATCCACATACGAATCGATCGAGCGCTCCTGGTACTTGCGCACCTGATGCTCATGCAGCAGGAACTCGACCTGCGCGAGCGCCACGTCACGGTCGATGCGCCGGCGCGGCGAGAGCGTGCCCGGATCGAAGCCGGTGAACTCCTTGCGAAAATCCTCGAGCTTCAGATCTTCGAGGGCAAGCTCTTCATAGGAATAGTTGCGCAGATGCCCGTCCACGTCGGCGAGCGAGGCATCGAGCGAGGCGCCGCCGAGATAGGTGGCGACCACCGGAAAGCGGCTGAGAAAGTACAGGCCATAGGCATGCTCGATGTGTCCGAACGCTTCGTCGCCCGGAGGCGCTACCGGCGCCGGCGGCGGCTCTTGGTTGCAAGCGGAAAGAATGAGGCAGGCGATCGCGGAAGAAACAGCAAGTGGG
>JBGPLJ010000426.1:0-2708 GCA_041486385.1 Steroidobacteraceae bacterium | reverse complement strand
GCGTGCCTTGTCCTGGTCGAGCTGGATGAGGACGGACTTGCCCATCTCGATCCAGTCAAACGCCACGATACGCGCGGCGGCGTGGGCGCGAACCGTATCGGCAATCAGGTTGGCGATGCGCTTGACCGTCGGGATATCGGCGCCGCTCACGCGGTACTGAACCGGCCATGCGACCGGTGGGCCGAGCTGCATCGGCTGGACGCGACCCATCAGCAGGTCGAACTTTTCGGCGAGCACCTTCTCGAGTCGCGCCTGCACCTGGTCGCGAACCCCGAGGCCCTTGGTGATGACAATCGCCTGGGCGAAGTTCGCGTTTGCGAGCTCGACGTTGAAGGCGAGAACGAAGCGCACCGCGCCGGACCCGACATAGAAAGTGTGGCTGACGATATCGGGATCGGCGTTCAGAACCTTCTCGAAGCGCTCCACCTGGGCGAGCGTTGCCTCGATGGATGCGTTCTGCGGCAGCCGCAAGTCGACGATGAGTTCCGGGCGATCGGACGACGGAAAGAACTGTTGAGGAATCAGATTGAAGAGCAGGAGCGCCACGACGAATGCGCCGGCCGTGCCACCGATCACGAGTTTGCGGCGCGCGAGCGCCTTGCTGAGGACACCGCGAAACCAGCGCGCGAAGCGGCCTTCATGATGGCCCGCGGCCGCCGCGGGGCGCAGCTCCCGCAACATGTAGGCACCGACGTAGGGCGTGAAGATGACCGCCACGACCCACGACGCCGACAGCGCAATGCCGACAACCGCGAACAGCGTGAAGCAGTATTCGCCCGCGCCGCTCTTGGCGAATCCCACGGGCACGAATCCGATGATGGTGACGATCGTACCCGTCAGCATCGGAAATGCGGTCGAGGTGTAGGCAAAGGTGGCCGCACGGAAGCGGTCCCAGCCTTCCTCGAGCTTCAGTACCATCATCTCGACGGCGATCATGGCGTCGTCGACGAGGAGGCCGAGTGAGATCACGAGGGCGCCGAGCGAAATACGATGCAGATCGATCTTGAGGACCTGCATGATGAGAAAGGTCAGCGCGAGCACCAGCGGAATGCAGATCGCGACCACGAGCCCGGCGCGCAATCCAAGGCTCAGGAAACTCACGATGAGCACGATGCCGATGGCTTCGAAGAGCGCGCTCGTGAACTCACCGACCGACTCCTCCACGACGTGCGGCTGGTTCGCGACCAGGTGCGCATCGATGCCGACCGGCAGGTCATGGGTCACGCGCTGCATCGCCGCTGCGAGATTGCGTCCGAGGTCCAGGATGTTGCCGCCCGCTGACATCGAGATGCCGAGTCCGATGGCAGGCTCGCCCTTGTAGCGAAACATCGGCGAGGGCGGATCCTCGTAGCCGCGTGTGACCTTGGCGATGTCGCCGAGGCGCACCAGCCGGTCGTTCACGCGGATGTTGATGTTGCCGATGTTCTCGACGGTGTCGAACTGGCCGCTGACGCGCACCGCGATGCGCTCATTGCGGGTCTCGACGACGCCCGCAGCGCTGACCGCGTTTTGGTTGCGCAGCGTGCTGGCAATCAGATCCGGATCGATGCCGAGGCCCGCCATCTGGCGCGTCGAGAAGTCGACGTAGATCACTTCGTTCTGTGCGCCGATCAGGTCGACCTTGCCGACGCTGGGAGTGCGCAGCAGCTCCGCGCGCGCGAACTCGACGTAGTCGCGCAGCTCCCGGTAGGTAAATCCGTCCGTCGTGAAGGCATAGATCACGCCGTAGACGTCGCCGAATTCGTCATTGAAGAAGGGACCCTGCACGCCCTCCGGGAGCTGGTAGCGCATGTCGCCGATCTTCTTGCGCACCTGATACCACTGATCGGGCACGGCGGCGGGTGGCGTCGTGTCCTTGAGGTTCACCATGACCACGGTTTCGCCCGGCTTGGCGTAGCTCGACGTGAAGTCGATGTAGGGCAGCGACTCGAGCGTCTTTTCAATGCGGTCGGTGACCTGGCGCGCGACTTCCTCGGCGGTTGCGCCCGGCCAGTTGGCCTTGACGATCATCGTCTTGATGGTGAAGGGCGGGTCCTCGTCGCGACCGAGCTCCTGGTAGGCGGTGAGGCCGGCGGCAAGCGCGATCGCCATCATGAAGCCGACGAACGACTTGTGCGTCAGCGCCCAGGCTGAAGCATTGAATCCGCTCATGGCGCGGCGTCGCCGAGAATCCGTACCGTTTCGCCCGCGGCGAGTTTGTGGACGCCGGCGGTCACCACCATTTCGCCCGGCTTCAGGCCACTCGCGACGGCGACGCTGAGCGAGTCATAGTGATCGACGGTGATCGCACGCAGCTCGAGCTTCTTGTCAGGGCCGACGACCCAGACCGCGGGTGCGCCGTCTTTCTGAAATAGCGCCGTCGCCGGTACGTTCATCTTCGAGGCCGGTCCGGTTCGTCGCAGCGTTACGGTCGCGGTCATGCCGAGGCGCAACTCCGCCGGCGGTTTTTCGATGGAGATACGCACCTGGTAGGTCCGCGTGGCGGGATCGGCGCTCGGGCTGACTTCACGCACGCTGCCGTTCAGTTTGGCTGCGGAGAGCGCCTGCACGACGATTTCGATGTTCAGATCGCCATGCACTTCCTCGAGGCGCCCTTCGGGCACGTCGAATACGGCCTCCGGTACGCTCGGTTGAGCCAGTGCCATGACCCGCTGTCCCTGCGCCACGACCGTACCGACATCCGCGTAAGTGCGCGTGATCACGCCGTT
>JBGPLJ010000425.1:0-2744 GCA_041486385.1 Steroidobacteraceae bacterium | reverse complement strand
GCGTAGGCTCGCCGGTCTTGGTGAGCGTGTTGCGGTCGGTGTGATGAAAGAGCTCCTTCTGGCCGCGAATCCGCATCACCGTGTCTTCGTCGTACGACCAGGTGCCGTCACGATTGATCGTCACCTTGATCCGGAATTCAACCGTCGTGAACGCCGCTTCCAGAAACTCCCCTGAGCAGATGCCGTAGCCGGTCGAGCCGCGCGTTGCGGCGAGTTCGAAGCTCTTCGCGTCGGGAGCCGCCTTGCCGACGGCGAGCGCAACCTGCGCGCGCGGAATCGCGAGCGAGTGAATGACCGTCTGTGTCGCGGGCTCCCACAGCCAGTAGCCGACCTGATCGTGGTAGGTCTCGATTTCCCCGGGTTTTACGACGTGTGTGTGGTAACGCAGGCCGTAGAAGAGCTGCGGCCCATTCATCTGCGGGTCGATCGGCTGCAATTCGATGTTTTCGACGTAGGGCTGACGGACCGGTCCGTCCGCCTTCGGATTGACGTCCATGCTGCGCTGGCCGGTCCAGATGCCCGCCATCGGCGTCAGCGGCCCCAGGTTCTTCAGGGTGTCGCGGTCGACGTTTTCCGGCTCGGTGAAGATATCTTCGGGATAGGTACTCACTTGAGGATCTCCTTTAGCCGGCAGTGTCGATCCAGACGCTCTTCAGCTCGGTGTATTCGTGCAGGGACTCGGGCCCCAGCTCGCGGCCGAGTCCGCTCTGCTTGAAGCCGCCAAACGGTATTGCGTAGGAAACCAGGCGGTAGTTGTTGACCCAGACGCTTCCGGCGCGCAGACGCCCGACCATGCGATGCGCGCGCCGCACGTTTTCCGTCCAAACCCCCGCCGCGAGTCCATAGGCCGTGTCATTCGCAATGGCGACGGCTTCGTCCTCGCCGTTGAAGCGCATCAGCGCGGCCACTGGCCCAAAGATTTCCTCGCGCGCGAGACGGCAGGCATTCGATACGTTGCCGAATACCGTCGGCGCGACGAAGAAGCCGCGGCGATCGAGGCGTTTGCCGCCGGTCACGAGTTCCAGTCCCTCCTCGCCCGCAATCTTGAAGTAGCTGAGTACTTTCTCGAGCTGCGCGTGCGATGCCACCGGGCCCAGTTGTGTGTTCGGATCGAGCGGATCGCCGGCACGCATGAGTCGCGCGCGACTCACGAGGAGTTCCTTGACCTGATCGTAGACAGGCGCTTCCACGAGCACGCGCGAACCGGCCATGCAGCTCTGGCCGCTCGCGGCAAAGATGCCGGCCATGACGCCGTTCACCGCGTTACTCACGTCGGCGTCCGCGAAAATGATATTCGGCGACTTGCCGCCGAGCTCGAGCGATACACGCGCGTTGCGCTCCGCGGCGGCATGCGCGATCGCCCTGCCCGTCGCCGTCGAACCCGTGAAGGCAATCTTGTCGACATCCGGGTGATTGACGAGCGCGGTGCCGGCAGGATCGCCGTAGCCGGTTATTACGTTGACGACGCCCTTCGGAAAGCCCGCTTTGACGATCAGCTCCGCGAGCAGCAGCGTCGAGGTCGGCGTAATTTCAGACGGCTTCGCGACCAGGGTGTTGCCGGCCGCGAGCGCCGCGAACAGTTTCCACCCGAGCAGCAGGAGCGGTGAGTTCCAGGGCGTGATCGCGGCGACCACTCCGATCGGCTCGCGCACCGTGTAGCCGACGACGTTCGGATAGCTCAGCGGGACAGTCTTGCCGCACTCGGTTTCCGCCAGGCCCGCAAAGTAATAGCACGCCCCGGCCAGCACGCCCGACCCCGCGCGCATCTCGCCGATCAGCTTGCCGTTCTCGCGAATCTGCCGTAGCGCCAGCCGTTCGCCATTCTCTTCGATGAGTTGCGCGAGCCGTCGCAGCAACGCCGCACGGCGCGCCGGAGGTGTCTGCGGCCAGCCGCCCGAATCGAACGCCACGCGCGCGGCCCGCACCGCACGTTCCACGTCGGCCGCGTCCGCCCGAGGCACGCGACCCCAACTTTCCTCGGTGTACGGGTCGACGCAGGAAAATGTCTGTCCGGACGCGGCGCCGATCCACGCGCCATCGATCAGCATCGCGAATTCGCGGTCGATATCCCCTGTGCGCACGTCCGCGGGAATCACACGCTATCCGACTGGAAAATGAACTGCATTGCCCGTGTCGATCCAGACGCTCTTCACTTCCGTGAACTCGTTGAGCGCGTCCGGCCCCATTTCACGGCCAATACCGCTTTGTTTGTAACCGCCGAACGGCAGCGCGTGCGAGACGAGACGGTAGTTGTTGATCCACACCGTGCCTGCGCGCAGCCGTGACACCATGCGATGCGCGCGGCGCACGTTCTCGGTCCAGACGCCGGCGGCAAGACCGTAGCTGGTGTCATTGGCGATTGCGACCGCCTGCTCTTCACCCTCGAAGCGCAGCAGCGCTACCACCGGGCCGAAGATCTCTTCGCGCGCCACGCGGCAGCTGTTGCTGACGTTGCCGAACACCGTCGGCTCCACGAAGAAGCCCTTGCAGTTGAGGCGCTTGCCACCCGCGAGCACTTCGATCTTTTCCTGCCACGCGATCTCGAAATAGCCGAGCACTTTTTCGAACTGGGCGCGTGATGCGAGCGGTCCGAGTTGCGTCGAGGCGTCGAGCGGATCGCCCGGCCGCATCTTCTTCGCGGCGGCGACCACGCGCTCGGCGACTCGGTCGTAGACACTCGATTCGATCAGCACACGCGAGCCGGCCATGCACGCCTGGCCAGTCGCCGAAAAGATTCCGGCGAG
>JBGPLJ010000424.1:0-2745 GCA_041486385.1 Steroidobacteraceae bacterium | reverse complement strand
GTGAGCGAAAACTTTTCCCGGGCCCGCTCGATCTCGACGAAGTGACTGGAGAGCTCGATGCGGTTCGCTGCGTAGACCTTCGCCGTGAAGCGCAGAAAGACGGGTTCATTGCAGGCGTCGCAGCGGTAGACGATGCCGACGTGCTTTGGCTTGATGGCCGAGAGCGCCGCGAACTGCGGCACGGCGACCGGCGTGATGTGCGACAGCACCTGACAATGCGGGCAGGTAAGGGCCAGGTTGTGCTCCTGGTCGTGCTGCAGCCGATTGTTGGTGTCGATATGGACCGACATGCGCTTGATTCCCCTTCGCGCATGAGTGTAGCTGAATCGTCAGGAGGCGGTAGCCCCGGCGAAAGTGCCTCGGCGCAGCTCCGCGGCCAGCAGCTTGATGGGGCGATCGAGGCGGTGGTCGCGGGCGTCGTACGCCACCAGCTTGCGCACCCGCGCATGCAGAGCTTCGAGCGGCTCCGATGTGCGTAGCGGGCGCATGCTGTCGATGGCATGCGCGGCGGCGAGCAGCTCGATCGCCACGATATGACAGCAGTTGTCGGCGATGCGCGCGAGTTTGTGGCCGGCCCAGGGCGCCATCGAGACGTGATCCTCCTGGCCCGCGGACGTTGGAATGCTGTCGATCGACGCCGGATGCGCGAGCGTCTTGTTCTCCGAGGCAAGCGCGGCCGCCGTGACGTGGGCGATCATGAAACCCGACTCGACGCCCGGTTCGGTCGTGAGAAACATGTTGAGGTTCGGATTGACGCGCCGGTCGAGGAGGTCGGTGCGCCGCTCCGACATGCTGCCGAGGTCCGTCAGCACGATGCCGAGCACGTCGCTCGCGAGCGCGAGCGGCGCCGCGTGGAAATTGCCGCCGGAAAGAATGTCAGTACCGAAGATAAGAGGATTGTCCGAGACACCGTTCAATTCGCCCGCAATCACGCCGCGTGCGTATTCAATGGCGTCGTACGCCGCGCCGAGCACCTGCGGCATGCAGCGCACCGCGTAGGGATCCTGCACACGATCACATTGTTCGTGACTGTGCTTGATCTCGCTCTCAGTCAGGTACTCGCGAAACCAGGCGGCGACCGCTTGCTGGCCGCGCTGGCCGCGGACTTCATGAATGCGCGCATCGAACGGCGTATGGCTGCCGGCCAGTGCTTCGACCGTAAGCGCGCCCACGGCGACAGCGGAACGCAACAGGATATCCGCGTCGGCGAGACCCTCCGCGGCGAGCACGGTGCTCAGCTGCGTGCCATTGAGAAGGGCGAGACCTTCTTTTGCTTCGAGTGCGAGCGGTGCGATCCGGGCCGCCGCGTTTACCTCGAGTCCCTCGAGCCGCTTCTCGCCTTGGGCGGCCGAGCCTTCGCCAATCAGCGCCAGAGCGAGATGAGCGAGCGGCGCGAGATCGCCCGAGGCACCCACCGAACCGCGTCCCGGAATGACCGGCAACACGTCCGCAGCGAGCAATGCGAGCAACGCTTCGACGACTACCGGGCGCACGCCGGAAAAGCCCGCGGCAAGATTGTTGGCTTTCAGCAGCAGCAAGCGGCGCACGGTGGCGGCTGGCAGCGCGTCACCGACGCCGCACGCGTGACTTCGCACGAGATTAAGTTGCAGCTCCTTGACCTTGTGCGCCGGTATCTGGCGGTTGGCGAACGCGCCGAAGCCGGTGGTGATGCCATAGCTCACCTGGCCGCTGCGAACGGCGTCGGCCACCGTCGCTCGCGTTGCCCGCATGCGCTCGCGCGCGGCGTCGGTAACGCTCGCTGTCACGACCGCGGCGCCGGCGCGGATCAAGTCGGCGATCGACAGATCGCGACCGCTCAGAGCGAAATGCAGGCTCATATCTTTTGTCCTTCCACAAACACCGCGGCCGGCAGCAGGCCGCCGAGTTGATAAGTCAGCATCGCGGGTTCGGGCAAATCCCACAAGCAGAAATCCGCTCGCTGACCGACAGCGAGCCGCCCGCGATCTTCGAGACCGAGCGCGCGGGCCGCGTGATCGGTCACCGCGAGCAGCGCTTCATCCGCCGTGAGTCCGAAGATCGTGGCCGACATGTGCAGGCACGCGAGGAGGCTCGCGATCGGCGATGTTCCCGGATTGAGGTCCGTTGCAACCGCCATGGCTACACGCGCCTGGCGCAGGCCGGCAATCGGCGGCCGGTGGGTCTCATTGAGACAATAGAATGCGCCAGGCAGCAGCACGGCGACCGCGCCGCTCGCTGCGAGAGCCAGCACACCCTGCTCGTCGAGATGCTCGAGGTGACTCACCGACTTGGCACCCGAGCGCGCGGCGAGCCCGCTCGCGTGCATGTTCGAGAGCTGTTCGCAGTGCGCATGCAACGCAAAGCCGAGCCGGCGCGCGGCGCTGAAGATGCTCTGCGCATCGGCCAGATCGAACGCGAGATGCTCGATGTACACGTCCACCATGCGAGCGAGGTTCCGTTCGTGAACAGCCGGCAGGAGCTGGTTGAGAACGAAGTCGACGTAAGCGGCGCGCGTGCTGCCCGGCGGTACTGCATGCGCAGCGAGACAGGTCGCGCTGATATCGATCGGCACTTGCTGTCGCAGGCTCCGTATCGCTTCGAGCATCTTCAGCTCGTTCTCAAGATCGAGGCCATAACCGCTCTTGATCTCGACGGTGGTGACGCCCTCGCGGGCGAGCGCGGCGAGACGCGGCCGGGTCGCCGCGCAGAGTTGCTCAATGCTCGCCGCGCGCACCGCGCGCACTGTCGAAAGTATGCCGCCGCCGG
>JBGPLJ010000423.1:0-2767 GCA_041486385.1 Steroidobacteraceae bacterium | reverse complement strand
GCCGATCGGCGTCGTCTCCCTGCAGTAAAGCATCTTCCCACCTCGCATCTTCAGCCTGAAACCGAGCGGCGGCTCAAACGGCTTCTCCTTGTCATTGGTCGTCGCGAGCGGTTTCTGCGCAGGCGTGGCTGCCGGTGCGGGCGTGGTTACGGGCTGATCGGCAAATGCCAGCGGCGAGGCCGAGACTGTGACGGCAGCGAAGATGATCAGCGTGAGGTTATGCATTCATCGACTCCATGTGGCGACTCCCTTATGGACCGGGCTCGAAGTCTACTGCATCGGTGGCATTGACTCGACCCCCGTGGGGTAGCGTAGATTTCATTGATGAAGACTTCATCATTGCATCGCGGCGTGGCCACAGCTGTGCTCATCCTTATGTGCAGTGGATGTGGCGGTTCGGGCTCGAGCGGTGTGCAAGGCATCTACGCCAGCCGGAACGGCTCGTCGGGCAGCGCGGAATCGGGCGAGACCCTCACGCTGCAAGCCGACGGCAAAATGGAATTCAAGGTCATGAACATGACGACCGTTGGGACCTACGAGATCCACGGTAGTCAACTGAAACTCTTGATGGCCGGCGAGACGCACGTTCTCGCGATTGACAGTCGCGGATGTCTTCGTGGCGGGGCATTGCTCGGCGACTTCTGCAAGGAAGGCGTCGAACCTGCGACGGCGGCGAGCGCCCCCGCAAAGGCGGCGGCGCCGATGCCCGGAGAGAATTCCGGCAGCGCGCTTTCCGGAACCTGGCACAGCCAGGGTGCCGCAGCCGGGATCGAGTTGGCGTTTCATGTGGACGGCCGCGTGAACCTCACGCTGCCGGGCGCTGACACGCGCGGCAAACGCATCATGGCAACGTACGCGATCAACGGCGATCAGATCGCAGTCAACGCGGGTGGCCCACCGCTCCTCGTTGAGCGCAAGGGCGACACGCTCGAGATGAACATCAACGGCAAGACTGTGACCTTAAAGGAGTCACCATGAGCGCTCAGAAATCCTACAAGGGAAACTGCTTCTGCGGTTCAGTACAGCTGACGGTCACCGGCGAACCGGCGGCGATGGGCTATTGCCATTGCGAATCGTGCCGCCAGTGGTCCGCCGGACCGGTGAATGCATTCACGCTCTGGAAGCCCGAGGCCGTGAAAGTTACGCGCGGCGCGGAACACATCGGCACCCATAACAAGACACCGCAAAGCTCACGCAAGTGGTGCAAGAAGTGCGGCGGACACCTCATGACCGATCATCCGTCGATGGGTCTTACCGACGTCTACGCGGCTGTCATCCCCGATTTTCCCTATCGGCCCGCAGTGCACGTGCACTATCAGGAGGCGAAACTGCGCGTCAAGGACGGCCTGCCAAAGCTCAAGGACGTGCCGAAAGAGATGGGTGGTTCCGGTACGAGTCTCCCCGAATAGGATCGAGTAATCGCTACAGCGAGTTCAGAAACGCAATCAGCTGCCGCTTCTGCCGATCCGTCAGCCCCATCTGAAAGCGCTGGTTGTAGAAGTTCACCAGCTGGTTGAGGTCGGCGGCGGCGCCGTTGTGAAAGTAAGGCGCGCGCGCGGCCAGCCCGCGAAGAATCGGTCCCTTGACGCGATTGAAATCGCTGCAATGGCCCGTGATCAGGGCTCGGCCCGGATCCGTCGTATAGAAGGAGGCAGGCTGGCCGGGATTGAATGGATTGGGGCAGCCTTGAATGAGGAACACCGGCAGATCCGGCGTGTTGAGCTCGTTCACCGCCGCGGCAATCGCCGGATCGGACTCCATGCTCAGCGAAGCCGTGTGACTGGTGCCGATATCGAGCGGCAGCGGCAGCGAGTGATTGCCCACATTCGGCGTGTCGTGGCAGCTCGTGCAGTTGCCGACGAAGGAGGTCGGGCGATTGATGGCGCTGTTGTCGTTGAGGCCGCGCACGTCGGCAATAGTCAACGGGAACGTGTTGAAGATCTGCTCGCCGGCCGCAATGTCGGCGCGCACCCGTGTGCGGTCATCGTAAATGGGGCGCTGCGTTTGCGCCCACGCGCCGAACATCTGCATCACGTCCGTCGAAAACGGCACGCCGCCTGGCGCCATGCCGAGCGAGTCGTTGATGCCGGGGTAGTACTCCTGTTGCGAGAGATGCAGGGGTCCGCCCAGGGCACCGCCCGCGCTCAGCATGCCGGCGCGACTATCCGATATCTGCGCCGTCGACAGTGCGAGCTCGAAATCGACGATGGCATTCAATTGCGCATCGCTCGGCGCCACGGCCGCCTCGGCATGCCCCAGGGTGGCATCGAGCGCCTGATGCATCAGATCGGCGCGCAGATTAGCGCTGAAGGTATCGGCGCTATTGAGCGGAACCCCCGTTTCACGGCCATCGAACATGACGGCGCTCAGGAATCCGAGGTTGGCGGTTGGCAGAGGCCGGCGATACACGGATGCGACGAGCTGCCCGGTCGCAGGGTCGGCCTGCAAAGCACACCCGTAAGGATCATGAACGGCAGCGATCGAGAACTCCGCGACCGCCGGCAGCTTCAATCCGATGCGGATCAGACCGCTGTTGAGCAGCAGGCTGTGGCCCGCACGGTCTCGCCGCGCCACACCCTGACAGTTGGCGCCGTCGACGCTTGCGAAGAGCGGATCCCTGCCGCGCGTCGCTTCGTACCGCTCGCGGGCCGCGGCCGGCGTGAAGCTCATCGCCTGACCGGCATCGTGGCAGGTGGCGCAGGAGCGTCCGTTGGTGCCGAGACTCTGGAAGAATGGATTGGACGTGTCGACGGGCCCGTCGGCCTTG
>JBGPLJ010000422.1:0-2769 GCA_041486385.1 Steroidobacteraceae bacterium | reverse complement strand
CGCCGTGGAAGCCGAACGGCGGTAATCAACTCACGGCAACGCTAAAGCCGGATTTCGGCCAAGTCGAAAGCGATGATCTGGTGGTGAACTTCTCGGCGATCGAGACGTTCTTCTCCGACAAGCGCCCGTTCTTCACCGAAGGGCAGCAGCTCTTCGACCTGCGCATGCCGAACAATGGGCGCCTCATCAATACGCGGCGCATTGGCGGCGCGCCCGACATCGGCCCGGAAGGTGCCACCGATGTTCTCGCGGGCGCCAAATACACGGGCGATGACGGCAGCAGCGAATATGGGCTGTTCGCGGCCGCTGAAGAAGATTCGAGCGCAGCACGCGGGAGGGACTACCTCGCCGCGCGCTGGCATCACAACTTCGGCCGCACGAGCCTCGGCTACCTCGGCACGTACGCGCGTCATCCGACGATCGATCGCGATGCGCAGATGCATTCGCTCGATTTTGACGCGACGCTCGCTAACGCGCTCACCTTCAGGGCACAGGTGATCGGTACGGATATCCGCGACCCCACGTTGACCAGCATTCAGTCCGGCGACGATCGGCGCGGCTTTGGCACCTGGACTTCGCTCGTATATCAACCGGGCGGCATCTGGCAGCAGGCGGTGCGTCTCGTGTGGCTCGACCGCGGCTTTGACATCAACGATTTCGGTTACATGGAACGCGGGAGCCTGCGCCAGCTCAACTCCGAGACGTCTCTCTACAAGCGCAGCTACCCGGACGCGAGCGTGCTCGCGACGACGAACTGGTATCTCAATCTGAACCTGCTGTACAACGATCGCGGCGAACGTGTGCCGGGAAACGCCGAGCTTGGCTACTACTGGCAGTTCAAGAACGGTGACTCCGTCTACGCAAACTATTACGGCGAGTCGGACGGTCTCGACGATCTGCTGACGCGTGGCAACGGCAACGTGCACCTGCGCGCACGTCATGAAGTCCGCGCGGAATACGACACGGCCGAGGCGGGGAAATTTCGCTTCCTCAGTTGGGCCAAGTTCTTTCAGGAAGGCATCAGTGGCTGGGCGAGTGAGATTCACCTGGAACCGAAGGTCTTTCTCACTGAGACCTTGAGCCTGCACGGGCAGTTCGTTTACGACGACAGCCGCGACTGGCTCATCTGGACGCAAGGCACGCAGATCGCGTCCTTTCAGCGCCAGCAACTGACGATAGCGCTCGACGGCGCCTGGTATCCGCGCCCGAAGCAGGAGCTGCGCCTCAAGGCACAGTGGATTGGACTACGGGCCCGATTCCGGCAGGCGTACACCGTGGGCAGCGATGCGGACCCCGTCGCAACCGCGGACCCGCTCGCGGATTTTTCGCTGAGCAATGTCGCGATACAGCTGCGCTATCGCTACGAGATTGCACCGCTCTCGGATCTATACGTGGTCTACAGCCGCGGTGGCGACATATTCGCGGAGGACTCCCGCGCCGGCTTCACGACGCAGTTGAGCGATGCGTGGCACCACCGCACGGCGGATCAGGTGCTGGTGAAGCTGCGCTATCGGTTTTAAGGCGGAATCGACACGATTACGCAAGTAACACGCATCGCATCTGTGTCGCAGCCGCGCCAACAATCGCGGCATGGAATTTGTTTGGAACGCACGCAAGGCAAAGACCAACCTCACCAAGCATGGCGTGAGCTTCGAAGAGGCGGTTACGGCGTTTCACGATCTGTTGTCGCGCACGATCGAAGATCCCGATCATTCAGTCGAGGAGCTGCGCTGGCTATTGATCGGACTCTCGTCAAGCGGTAGGTTGCTCGTCGTGGCACATGCGGATCTCGGTGACCGAATTAGAATCATCAGCGGACGGCTCGCGACTCGACGCGAACGACACACCTATGAAGAAACGCGGGCGGAGTGACATGAGACGGGAGTACGACTTTACTCAGGGGGTTCGCGGCAAGTATGTCGCGCGTCTCAGCCGCGGCTCGAACGTTGTCGTGCTGGATGCAGATGTTGCGGCCATCTACAGGAACTCGAAGTCTGTCAACGGGGCGCTCCGCAAGCTCGCCGGCCTGCCAACGCCGCGTAAACGTGCACAGCGAGCGCGGCAATAAGAAGAAAGCGCCCGGCAGGTTGCCTGAATCCCCGCATCCCCGCACCGGCGCCAACTAGACGGCTCGGCGCAGCGCGGCGCGGGCCAGCAGGCGCGTGGAGTCGAGCGTCGGCAGCGGAGAATTCGCGTCGCTGATGATCAACGGGATCTCGGTGCAGCCGAGCACCACCGCGTCGCAGCCCTCATCTTTCTTCAGCCGCGTGATGACGCGCTGAATGTAGGCGACCGCCTCGGGCTTGAAGACGCTGCATACCAGCTCATCCATGATGATGCGATTCAGTTCTTCGCGCTCGACCACGTTCGGACGCGCGTACTCGAGTCCCCGCGCCTTGAGCTTTTCCGGATAGACCTCGCTCTCCACGAGCCAACGCGTTCCTGTGATGCCGATGCGCCGAAATCCGCGCTCGACGGCTTGTGCCGCGACGACCTCGGCGATGTGGAGCCACGGGAGTGGTGATCGCGGCAAGACGTAAGGCAAGGCCTGGTGGATCGTGTTGTCGGGGCAGATGAGGAAATCGGCGCCGACCTTTGCTAGCTTGTTGGCCGAGGCGAGCATCAGATCGCCCACGCCCTGCCAGTCGTCGCGGTAGATGCAGTTCATGTAGTCGGCGAACGAGGGCGTGTGCAGCGTGACTTCCGGGTGCGCGTGGGGCCCGAGAAGCTCGGCGCCTTCCACGCAGATGGTTCGATAGCAGAGCGCTG
>JBGPLJ010000421.1:0-2771 GCA_041486385.1 Steroidobacteraceae bacterium | reverse complement strand
CCTTGAGAAATACGCTGACACCTTCCCGTTCGGAGCTTCCTGGATCCTGCTGCACATAGTTGTACAGTGCCTGCTTCCTGGCCAGCTCCTCAGGGGTGAATGAAGCCTGGTAGTCGAAGTTAAACGGCGTCGCGGCGGATGACACCCACTTGAACGTCCATCCGAGCCGCTTCCGATACGCCGCCAGTTTGTTGTAGGGGGCGCGAGAAACGGCAACCAGGGCGACGTCACGTTGATTGAGGTGAGTGACAATGCCGTTGAAGTTGTCGGCCCAGAACGAGCAATGAGGACACCCGGCGCTCCAGTCTGGCCCGAACATGAAGTGGTAGACGATGAGCTGGCTGCGGCCTGCAAAGAGATCCGCGAGCGACTCCTTGCCATTTGCGCCGTCAAATATGTATTCCTTCATCACCTTCTCCCAGGGAAGGTCGCGCTGCGCTTGGGTAAATTCATCGCGCAGCCGGGTAAATTCCTTCTCCTTCACCAGTAGCGCCCGCCGTGCCTGCAGCCACTCCTCGTGCGCTACGACCGTGTGCTTTTGAGTCATGACAGTGTCCTCCTAGCGGCCTGCCCAGGTATCGAGCGCCCGGCCTGTTTCAAGCAGTGACTTGAGGCTGGACAAGACTCGAGGCCAGCCCTGCGATATTCTGGATTGCATGTCGGAGCCCGCTTCGAGCCGGTCGTGAGTGACGGTTAGCCGAACCATGTCGCCGACCCGTTCGATGTCATACGCCACGCGGCTGTGTCGCGCCTTGATGGCTTTGTCTTGAGGGGCGGCCCAGGTGACGACCAGACGGTGGGGTGGCGCGGCTTCCAGCACCTCGCCCACGATCGCCACCGCTCCTTTCGCGCTGGCGCGTCGGTGCTCCCAGCTTGAGCCCGGTTGCCAGTCAGAGACGTTGTCGCAGTCCCAGTACTGGCGCGTGAATTCACCATCAAGCAGCGCCTTCCAGACGGTCTCCACCTTCGACGCAATGTAGATGACGTAGACAAAAGTCGATTTAGCCATTGTGCGTGCCTTCCAGTCGTCGTTTGAGGTCGCGCAGTGCCTTCACGCGCGAGCGTTCGAATTTACTGATCCAGCGCTCGTAGATTTCCTGCAGCGGAACCGGATTGAGGAAGTGCAGCTTTTCGCGGCCGCGCCAGCTCGTGGCAACCAGCTGAGCGGACTCGAGCACGCTCAGGTGCTGCGTCACGGCTTGCCGCGTCATGTCGAGGTGCTCACACAGTTCGCCCAGTGTCTGCGCGTCGTGTGCGTTGAGCAGGTCGAGCAACCTGCGGCGACTGGGATCCGCCAGTGCCTTGAAGAGAAGATCGGTGTCGTTCATGGCGCCGTCCTGACTGGCGGAAATGACATGCAAGTAAATACTTGCATGTCAAGTTTGCGGTGGAGCTCTGGGCGCGCCGCATGGAACGCTCCGTGTCCATTCGACTCTTGTGCGCGGATGCTGGATGATTGGCTGGACCCACCAGCTCGGCGAGGCCAGTCCATGGATTCCAAAGCGCTTCGTAGTGCACTTGCCAAACTGCATGAAGAACTCGGTCGCGCGCCGCGCGTTGATGCCGAGTCGCGCGAATTGCTGCGGCAATTGTCGACCGACATCGAGCGCCTCGTGGATCAGCCCGCGCCGCAGAGTTCAATGAAGGCCCATCGGCCGCGGCTTGAGGAACTCGAGGTGAAATTCGAGGTGGAACATCCCTCGCTCGCGGAAACGGTGCGCGAGATCATCGATGCGCTGGGCAAAGCCGGGTTGTAGTGACAGGCGCACGGCATTGACTGCCGTGGTCTAGACAGCCGCAAGGGCACCGTCCATCGCTGGACATGGCTGCCGTCCCGCTATGTGTGCTGGCGTACAAACTCTTGGCCGCAAAGCGCGGGATAATCGCAGGTTACTTGAGGATTCATGTGGCGTTTTCTTGCCAATGCGAGGTCGCAATTGCAACTAGGTCCGGCCCTGCCCAAAGGCGGAATCGATGCCGTGATTCCCGACGATGCCGGCAAAGCGGCTGGCATCAGCGAATTGCGGCGCCAGGAAGTATTGCTCAAGACGGGGGCGTTGCAGACCGCCATTCTCACCAGTGCCAATTTCTCGATTATCGCGACCGACGAGAAAGGCATCATCCAGCTATTCAATGTCGGCGCCGAACGCATGCTCGGCTACACAGCCGCCGAGGTCGTCAACCGGATAAACCCGAGCGACATTCATGACCCGCAGGAAGTGATGGCGCGCGCCCAGGCGCTCAGCCTCGAGCTCGCAACCCCCATTGCGCCTGGCTTCGAGGCATTGGCCTTCAAGGCTTCGCGTGGAATCGAGGACATCTACGAGCTGACCTATATCTGCAAGGACGGCAGCCGCTTTCCGGCCATCGTGTCGATCACGGCGCTGCGCGATGACTACGGCGATCTCATCGGATACCTGTTGATCGGCACCGATAATTCGGTCCGCAAGCGGGTCGAGCTGGAACTGAACAAGGCCATGGCTGTTGCAGAAAAAGCCAACCTTGCGAAATCGGATTTTCTTTCCAGCATGAGCCATGAGCTCAGAACCCCGCTCAGTGCCATCCTCGGTTTCGCCCAGCTGATCGAATCCGGTACGCCGTCGCCTACGACGTCCCAGAAGCGCAGCATCGATCAGATCCTCAAGGCGGGTTGGTACCTGCTGGAGCTGATCAATGAAATCCTCGACCTGGCACAGATCGAGTCCGGAATGTTGTCGCTGTCTCTGGAACCGGTATCTCTGGCCGAAGTCCTGCACGAGTGCCAGGCCATG
>JBGPLJ010000420.1:0-2800 GCA_041486385.1 Steroidobacteraceae bacterium | reverse complement strand
CAGGCTCGACCACGACGTCATAGACTTCGGCCGTGCCGATGCGGAACTCATCAATGAGGACCGGCTCCACGTTCTGTCCGTCGGCCGCGACCACGGTCATCTTGAGACCAGGAATGCGAACATCGAAGATGCTCATCGACGAGCCGTTGATGAAGCGTAGCCGTACCTTTTCTCCGCGACGAAACTCACCGGTCCAATTGCCTGCGGGGGGCACGCCATTCATGAGATACGTGTAGGCATAGCCCGAGACGTCGGCGAGATCGGTGGGGGTCATGCGCATCTTGCCCCACATGCGGCGCTCCGCGAGCGTTGGCTGCCAGCCTTTCTCCCGGACGTCCTTGAAGAAATCCCCGACGGTACGCTTGCCGAAATTGAAGTAGTCGCTGTGACGTTTGAGCGTGGCGTAGAGATGTTCGGGATCCTGATCGCTCCAATCCGACAGGAGCACGGTGTAGTCGCGATCGGCACGGTGCCGCTCGCCACCGCGCGGTTCGATCACGATCGGTCCGTAGATGCCGGTCTGCTCCTGAAAGCGCGAGTGGCTGTGGTACCAGTAGGAACCGGACTGATTGACCGGAAAGCGGTAGGTGAAGGTTGCCCCCGGTGCGATGCCCTCGAAGCTCAAGCCCGGCACGCCATCCATATCCGCTGGCAGAATGATCCCATGCCAGTGGATGGAGCTGGGCACAGGGAGATGGTTGGTGACACGCAAGGTGATCGTGTCGCCTTCACGCCAACGTAGCAGCGGCGCCGGGATCTGACCGTTGACCACAGTCGCCAGGCGTCGCTGTCCGGTGAAGTTCACCGCGAGCGCGCCGATCTGCAGATCGAAGTCGGTACCGGAGAGCACCTGGCGGTCCGCGCTCTCGGATGCCCAGGTGAGACCGCGCGTCGCGGCGAGCGCGAGCACGCCGCAGCCGGCGCCCTGCACGAATCGTCTCCGCGAGGCGTCAAATGCGCTGGGATGGCTCGATCGAGTTCTGGTCATGGTCGTTCCTGATCTCAAAAAGCAGACTCGCAATAGCGCGCAAGCCGCCAGGTTGCACGGTCATGGCCGTGCTCGGGCTGCAAAAACCGGGACAACGGGCGTCAGAGCCCGAGCCGCAGTTCAGGCGAGATCAGCGGGAGGAGCGTGAGACCAGAACGTCGCGAAACGCTGGTACAGATTTCGCGGCGGACCGATCGAGAGAGGAATCAATCGCGCGGCCGGGCCGGCCTCGGGAGCGCGACCCGCGACCTCTGCAACAGCGGCGACCAGCGAAGGCGCGGGCGTCGCTTTGGCTGCCGGCGTCGTGAGTGGTTGAGCAATCGCGTGAACGCCGCTCAGTAGCGCGCAGCAAATGTCGGAGTCCGGGTGACTTGTTGAATGGCCATGTTCCTGGACGTGGCCGCGAAGGGGCGGCGCGTCCTCGTGCGCATCAACTGCATCCGTGCCGTAATCGGGCATCGGACAAGCGAAAGCGCTCAGCGTCCAGGCTGCAAGCGCGAGCACAGCGACTGCGCCACGGAAACGACCGTAGCTCTCAACACGATGGGCACGCAAGCGGCTCACGGCGGCATTATTCGCGGGCGAACCGGCAGAGTCAAAGTCGCGCTGTGGGCGCCGTAGTGAGCATCGGGCTTACGAACCCGTCAGGTTTGATGACGAGCACGTCGCAACTGATCGCTTCGAGCACTCGCGCGGCAGTGCCCCCCACGAATGCATCCGTGGGTCGTGAGCGCGACACCGCACCCATCACGAGGATATCAATCGCGCCCGATTCGACGTGCTGGGGTACCAGCGACACCGGATCGCCTTCGAGGTAGTGCAGGTGCTTGAGGCCGGTCTGGCCCGCCAGGAGTTTCCTCATCGCTGCACGCGCGCGCGCGTGCGCCAGCATCGTCGCTTCACGGGTCACCGCCTCGTCAGGCAGATGCGCCGGGCCTTCGAAGACGTGAAACACTTCTCGCTGAGCGCCCAAGCCCCGTGAAAAGGCTGCGCTCGCATCGAGGATGGCGTAATCGAGCGATTCTGGGCGCTCCGCCGGACGGCAAGGGTCAACCGCCGCGGTGAGGCGCAGGTGATCCGGCCATTGATCGCGCTTGACGAGCAGCAGCGGCGCTGGGCAATCGCGCACGAGCAGCCAATCCGTATGCGTCGTGAACTCGCGCGCCATCGGCAGATGAGTGTGTGACTCCTTGATCACGAGATCCGGCTTGGTCTGCAGCACATGGCGCACGATCCCCTCGTGCAAGGGTGCATGCCAGATGGCGTTCGCGCAAACCGTGTGCCCCAATTCACGCAACGGTGCGGCGAGTCTTTCAAGCGACGCGAGCCGCTTCTGGTGTAGCTGCTCGCGTTGCTCGGCGAGTCCGGTCATCCCGGCCGGGCGCCCGGTGATGAGTTCGGCGCTCGATTCGTCGGTGTCGCAGACGAACAATTCGATGCGAGGATGAAACGCGTGCGCGAGCCGAGTCACCTTACCGATGAGACGCGGGACTGCCTCGGTGGGGTCGATGACCACGAGCATCGAAGCGAATTTCATCCACGCGCTCCCGACGGACTCAAAGCCCTAATACTCTATTGAGCGGCGTCGATCGATGGCATACGTAGAATCACGTGCGATCCTCGCTCTATCGCAATCACGATTCAGGCCTGCCACACTTGACAGGTGAGGGGAGTGATGCAGCCGATCTCGACAATTTCTCTTGGCGGCTTCGTGGTGGCTCTGGGCGTGGGGCTCCTCATCGGCGCTGACCGCGAGCGCATGAAAGGGAGCGGTCCAGGGCGTGGCCCGGCGGGAGTGCGCACGTTCGCGCT
>JBGPLJ010000419.1:0-2834 GCA_041486385.1 Steroidobacteraceae bacterium | reverse complement strand
GTTCGCGTCTCATCATCCATGAGTCGCTCAAGGATCGCGTGCTCGAAAGAATAGCCGAGGTCGGACGCAGCATGGCGCCCGGCGATCCACTCGATCCGAAGACGCGGCTCGGTGCCATCGTCGACCGTACGCAGCTCGATACGGTGCTGCGCTACATTGACACCGGACAGCGCGAGGGCGCGCGCATCGCATTCGGCGGCGAGCAGGTCCGCCAGGAAAGCGGCGGGTATTTCGTGCAGCCGACAATATTCGACGGTGTGCAACAGAGCATGACGATCGCGCGCGAGGAAATCTTCGGGCCGGTGCTTTCGACGATCACGTTTCGGCAGACCGCGGAAGCCGTCGCGATTGCCAACGACGTGAGCTACGGCCTCGCTGCGGCTGTCTGGACGCGGGATATCACGACCGGTCATCGCGTCGCGCGCGCGTTGCGTGCCGGCACGGTCTACGTCAATTGCTATGACGCCGACGACATCACCGTGCCGTTCGGCGGTTTCAAGCAGTCGGGGAATGGTCGCGACAAGTCGCTCCACGCCTTCGACAAGTACACTGAGCTCAAGACCACCTGGGTTGATCTGTCGGGCCCGTAGCGTACGGCCCCTTTGAGAAAACAATTGGACGAGGAACGAGTCATGCCCGAAGTTCGAGTCGCGGCGACGCAGATGGCCTGCGGATGGGACCGCGCGGCCAATATCGCGAATGCGGAGAAGCTGGTGCGCGCAGCGGCGCAGCAGGGTGCGCGCATCATCCTGCTGCAGGAACTTTTTGAAACGCCGTACTTCTGCATGGATCACGACGGCGAGTATTTCGCGCTCGCGCGGCCGATCGATCAGAACCCGGCGCTTGCGCGCATGCGCGAACTCGCGCGCGAGCTCGATGTGGTGTTGCCGGTCAGCATATTCGAACGCGCGCACAACACGTACTTCAACACGCTCGCCATGGTCGACGCCGGCGGCGAACTCATGGGGATTTATCGAAAATCGCACATTCCAGAGAGCGTTGGCTATCACGAGAAATACTACTTCTCGCCCGGCGACACCGGTTTCAAGGTGTGGAAGACGCGCTATGGCAGTATCGGCGTCGGAGTCTGCTGGGATCAGTGGTTTCCGGAGAGCGCACGGATCATGGCGTTGCTGGGCGCGGATCTGCTGATGTATCCGACGGCGATCGGATCGGAGCCCGCCGATCCGAGCGTCGATTCACGCGATCACTGGCAGCGCGTGATGCAGGGCCACGCAGCGGCAAATCTCATGCCGGTAATCGCGTCGAACCGCATCGGTCTTGAGCCCGGCAAGCGGCACTCCATGACGTTTTACGGTTCCTCGTTCATCGCGGATCATACGGGCGCCAAGCTCGCGGAAGCCGATCGGGTGAGCGAAACAATCATCACGGCCGATTTCGATCTCGAGCGCGTGCGCGCCTACCGTCACTGGTGGGGCCTGTTTCGTGATCGCCGGCCCGATCTCTACCATCCGCTGATGTCGCTCGACGGCGGCGCATGAACGACGAGCCGCCAGCAATTCATCTGCGTCCGCTCGCTTTCGTCGATCTTGAAACCACCGGCGGCGATGCGCGCCATCATCGTGTCATCGAAGTGGGCATTGTTGAGCTTGACGTGGACGGCTCCGCGCGCGAGTGGAGCACGCTTGTCAATCCTGAGTGCCACGTGCCAGCGCGCATCGAAGAATTCACCGGCATCTCCAACGCGATGGTGGAATCGGCGCCGCGCTTCAGAGAGGTGATCGATGAGGTCGAACGGCGGCTTGCCGGGCGGCTCTTCGTCGCGCATAACGCGCGCTTCGATTACGGCTTTCTGCGCCGGGAGTTCCAGCGCAGCGGACGCCATCTGCGCACTGACGTGCTATGCACGGTCAAACTGTCGCGCCTGCTCTACCCGGAGGCCGGCAGGCACAACCTCGATGCGGTGATGGAGCGGCATGGCCTCAGCACGGCGGCCCGCCACCGTGCGCTCGGCGACGCGCGGGTGCTCTTCGAGCTCTGGCAAGTGCTTGGCGCGCGCTGGCCGACCGCTACGATCGCAGCCGCCGTCGAGCAACTTTCGCGCCGCGTGGTGCTGCCGCCGCAATTGCCGGCCGATCTTGCGGATGACCTTCCGGACGGACCGGGTGTCTATCGCTTCCTCGGCGAAGATCGCGCGCTGCTCTATATCGGCAAGGCGAAATCGATTCGCGCGCGCGTGCTCGGTCATTTTGCGGCGGCGGCGAGCGGTGGCAAGGAAGCGAAGCTCGCGAGGCTCGTGCGGCATCTCGAGTGGACTGAAACCGCGGGCGAACTCGGCGCGCTCCTGCTCGAAGCGCAGCTCGTCAAGAGCGAGCAACCGGTATTCAACCGCCGACTGCGGGCCGCCGGGACGCCGCACACGATTGAGCTCGCGCCAGTATCGGGCTGGCTACAAGCGCGGGTTGTTCCGTTCGACACGACGCGTTCGAACGCAGTTGATTGCTATGGACTCTTCCACAAGCCCGGCGATGCTGAGCGCGCGCTCAACGAGCTCGCGCGTACCCATAAGCTCTGCGCCAAGCGACTGGGGCGCGAAGCGGGTGACGGTTCGTGTTTCGGCTACCAGGTCGGCCGCTGTCGCGGGGCCTGCCTCAATCTCGAGACTCCTCAGCACCATGGTTTGCGTGTGCAGCTCGCGGTAGCGGCCCTGAAGGTCGCGAGCTGGCCGTTCGCGGGTGCGATTGCCGTCACTGAGCACGATCCCGACGGTCATGGATACGCGCATGTGTTCGATCACTGGAGCTACCTCGGGACGACGGACGATGACGCCGCAGCGGAGCGGCTCGTCCGGCAGCAAGCGCGTGTGTTCGATC
>JBGPLJ010000418.1:0-2835 GCA_041486385.1 Steroidobacteraceae bacterium | reverse complement strand
CCTGGCCGCGACCGGGCTGGCGCATGGCGGGCGGCCTCGCTGGCGCGCTGATGATTGCTGTAGGACTGGCGTTCTTCGGCGGACGCACAACGCACCGGGCAGAGCTGACGCAGCCTGTGGTTGCAGCAAGCGCCGCGGATTCGATGCCGCCAGGTGATGAGGTGGCTGCACTGGTGGCCGAGTCCCAGCGGCTCGAGTCGGTGCTCGCCGCATTGCCCGCGGAGCCAACCGTCGCCCGCGCCGGCACTGTCTTCACTGCGGCGGGACTCGAGGAACGCATTGAATGGATCGATTTCGCGCTCGGCGAGCGCAGCGTGCGACCGGCAGACAGCGCGCGCGCTCAGCCGTTATGGCAGCAGCGCGTGGATCTCTTGAATTCCCTGGTCGCCGTGCGCTATGCGCAGGCGCGAACGGTCAGTTTGAGTTACTGAGAACACAGAGGGCGTCAATCATGGTGAGCAAGGCTGGATTTCCGAGGGCAGGGGCGCCGTGTGCAGCGCTGGTCCTCTTCCTCGTGGGTTTGGGTGGTTCGAACGTCGGTCTTGCCGGCGAAAATGGCGGCACCAGCGACAACGACGCCAAGACCCAGGACATCGAGCGACAACTCGAGGCGGCGCGTGCCCGGCTCGAGAACGCTGCGCGCGAAGTGGCCGACTTGTCGATGCAATTGAGCGGACCGGCGATGCATGACGCGGTGATCGCCGAAATGTTCGGTGGCCGGCGCGCCGTTCTCGGCATCAACCTCGGTTCGCATGGTGACGTCAAAGTCGACGGCGTGTACGTATCCGGCGTTTCGCCAGGCGGGCCCGCCGCCCAGGCGGGGCTCAAGTCCGGAGACGTGATCGTCGCGCTCGACGGCAAGAAACTGACAGCATCTGGCGGCGAGAATGCCGAGCACGACCTGATGCGGCGTCTGCGCGACGTCAAGCCAGGCGACAAGGTGAAGCTGCAGTACCTGCGCGACGGCAAAGTGGTGAATGCCGATGTCACGACGCGCGCCGCGGATCACTACATGTTCGGTGGTCACGCGGGCCCCGATGGCCAGTGGGCTGTGCCGCCGGTGCCGCCTATGGCGCCGGTGGGTCCCACGGGTCCCGTGGGTCCCATGGGGCCGGTTGGGCCCAGACAGTTCGAATTCTTCAGTCGCAATATTGACGAGGGTTTCGGCGACATGGAACTCTGCACGCTCACGCCGAAGCTCGGCACGTATTTCGGTACGGATCATGGAGCGCTGGTCGTGCGCGCGCCGTCCGCGGACTTGAAGCTCGAAGAGGGCGACGTCATAACCGCGATCGATGGCCGTCCGCCACAATCGGGTGCGCACGCACTGCGAATCCTGCGCTCCTATCAGCCGGGCGAGAAGATCAGGATCTCGATCATGCGCCAGCGCAAGGCGCAGACGATCGATGCGACCTTGCCCGCAGAGCCGCGTGACGGCGGCCGGCGGTTTTTTGTGGCGCCGGCGGCTCCAGCGATTCCCGCAACTCCCGCCGCGCCTGCTGCACCTGCAGCGCCCGCTGCCGTGCCGGCTCCGCCGCGTCCGTCAACGGACGGCGCGAGCGATCGAACCTAGGGCAGCTCGGCGCATGGGCGGTGTACACTCGCGCCGCCCATGCGCCGCGCCGATTTTCACTACGAACTGCCGCACGAATTAATCGCACAGCAGCCCGCGGCCGAGCGCGGCGCGAGCCGCCTGCTCGTGCTCGACGGGGAGCTCGAGGATCGACGTTTTCCCGATTTTCTCGAGTGGCTGCACCCGGGCGACCTCGTCGTCTTCAACGACACGCGCGTGATTCCCGCTCGTCTCTTCGCGCGCAAACCATCTGGCGGGCGCGTCGAACTCCTGGTCGAACGCGTGCTCGAGGGCAAGCGGGTCCTTGCACAGGCGCGGGCGAGCAAAGCGATCCATGCAGGCGCGGAGTTGATCCTCGATTGCGGCCGCAGCGCGCGGGTCATTGAGCGCCGCGAGGATTTCTACGAAATCGAACTGCCGGAAGCAGCGCCGGCGTACCTCGACCGTTTCGGGCATCTGCCGCTTCCGCCCTATATCGATCGCGCACCAACCAGCGTGGACCGCGAGCGCTATCAAACGATTTACGCGCGCGAGCCAGGTGCCGTCGCGGCACCGACAGCCGGCCTTCACTTTGACTCGCAGTTGCTCGCGGCCTTGACCGCGCAGGGTGCCGATCTCGGCTATGTCACGTTGCATGTGGGTGCAGGCACGTTTCAGCCCGTGCGCGAGGAGGACCTCAGCCGGCACCGCATGCATCCGGAGCGCCTTTCCGTTGCGCCAGAACTCTGCGCGCAGGTTGCGGCAGCGCGCGCGCGCGGCGGCCGCGTTGTGGCGGTTGGGACGACCGTGGTGCGAAGTCTGGAGACCGCTGCACTCGCCGGCGAGCTGGAACCATTCACGGGGGATACGGAGCTATTCATTCAGCCCGGTTTTCAGTTTCGCGCCGTCGATGCGTTGCTCACGAATTTCCATCTGCCCGAATCGACGCTGCTGATGCTCGTCTGCGCATTCGGCGGCTACGATGCCGTCATGTCCGCCTACCGCCATGCAGTCGATGCGCGTTACCGCTTCTTCAGCTACGGCGACGCGATGTTTCTCCCGCGGCGCGAGCCGGCGGCGGGTGTGCGATGAAATTTGATCTGCTCAGCACTTGCGGCAAGGCTCGCCGCGGACGCCTGACATTCGCGCGCGGGACGGTCGAGACACCAGCGTTCATGCCCGTCGGCACATACGGCACGGTCAAAGCGATGACGCCTGAGGAGCTGCGCGCGGTGGGTGCCGAAATCATTCTCGGCAATACATTTCATCTGATGCTGCGCCCT
>JBGPLJ010000417.1:0-2841 GCA_041486385.1 Steroidobacteraceae bacterium | reverse complement strand
CGTGCACGAACTCGCCCGCAATGGTGTCGATCTGCGCCGCGGTCGCACGCGGCAGACACAGCGCCGCCTCGTTGCACCAGTTATCGAAGATGCGATCGAGCATGAAGCAAGCCACATCCTCGGTCACCAGCGGCACCTTGCCGGTCATGCAGAAGAACCGGCTCAGGTCATCGATCACACGGGGATCGGCGTCACGCGCACGCACCACCTCGACGATCGGGTTGCGCCAGGCCGGCGCAAAGAAATGCGTGACCGTGGCGCGGTGCTTGTGCTTCAGATCCGCGAAGATGCGCGCCGCCGGCAGCGAGCTGGTGTTCGACGTGATCAGCGCGTCGGGCGCAATCAGCTCTTCCACCTGCGCAAAGATCTTTTTCTTCAGCGCCAGATCTTCGGTGACCGCCTCGAGCACCCAGTCCGCGCCGCGGATCGCGGCGTAATCGGTGGTGCCGACAATACCGCGCGTGACCGCCGCGGCCTCGGCCTCGTCCATCTTGCCGCGTGCGCGTGCCTTGGCCGCGTACTCGCCGAAACGCGCGAGCGCGCGGTCGACCGCCGCCTGCTGGACATCGACCAGGACCAGCTCGAGGTCGGGCAATGCGCTCTTCAGGTAGTAGCCGATGTCGGGCCCGATCGTGCCGGCGCCGATCACGGCGATGCGCTGCGGACCTGGCCGCGCGGACGGCTGCAACAGGGGGTTCCGGGGCCCAATCATAACGTGTACAGTATACGGTATACACAAGTGCTGCAATCCCGGACCAGCATCAGGCCATGCGCATCGGAATCGACGTCGGCGGCACCTTTACGGATTTCGTTCTGCTGGACGATGCGACCGGCCACACCAGCACCTATAAGTGCCTGACCACGCCGCGCGACCCATCCGACGCGATCGAACAGGGCCTGCACGCGCTCGAAAGCCAGGTGCCCGGCTGCATCGGCCGGCTGGAAGAGATCATCCACGGCACCACACTCATCATCAACGCGATCATCGAGCGCAAGGGCGCGCGCACGGGCTTGATCACGACGCGTGGTTTTCGCGACGTCCTCGAGCTTGGCCGCGAAATCCGCTACGCCGTCTACGACGCCTTCGCGCAGATGCCCGAGCCGCTGGTGCCGCGCGAGCGCCGGCTGGAAGTGGACGAACGCCTACGCGCCGACGGCAGCGTGCTCACGCCGCTCGATGAGGTGCAAGCGCGCGCCACGGCGCGGGAACTGAAGCAGCACGGCGTCGAATCGGTCGCCGTGTGCCTCATCAACTCGTTTGAGAACCCGGAACACGAACTCGCGCTCAAGCGCATCCTCGCCGAGGAACTACCCGACGTCTCGGTCTCGATCTCCTATGAAGTTCTGCCGCAGATCCGCGAGTACGAGCGCACCAGCACGACGGTCACCAACGCCTACGTCAAGCCGCTCACCGAGACCTATCTGAAGCGCTTGCGCGAGCGGCTGAATTCGATCGGCTTCGGTGGCCGGCTCTTCATCATGCTGTCCTCGGGCGGCGTGACATCGGCAGAGACTGCGGCCGAATTCCCGGTGCGAATCATTGAATCAGGACCGACCGCGGCGGTGATCGCCGGGCAGTACTACAGCCGGCTCTTCAACACACCCGAAATGTTCTGCTTCGATATGGGCGGCACCACGGCCAAGTCATGCCTCATCCAGGGCGGCGTCGCGGGTGTGGTGCCAACGTTCGAGGTGGGCCGGGTGCAGCGATTCCAGAAAGGCAGCGGCCTCACGATCCAGGTGCCGGTGGTCGACCTGATGGAAATCGGCGCCGGGGGCGGCAGCATTGCGCGCGCGAGCAAGCTCGGCACGCTGCAGGTCGGTCCCGACAGCGCCGGCGCGGAGCCCGGCCCGATCTGTTACGGACGCGGCGGCACGGAGCCCACGGTGACCGACGCCGACCTGCTGCTCGGCTACCTCGATGCCGATTATTTTCTGGGCGGCACGATGAAGCTTGATGCGGCCGCCGCGAGGCGCGGCATCGAGGAACGGGTCGCCGGGCCGCTCGGCATCTCCGCCATCGAGGCGGTGTGGGGAATCCACGACCTGATCAACGAGACGATGGCCGCTGCCGCCAAGACGCACATCGCCGAACGCGGTGGCAACCCGCAGCTCGTGACGGTGGCCGCATTCGGCGGAGCCGGCCCGGTGCACGCCTGCGGGCTCGCGCACAAACTGAACGCGCCGCGGCTGGTCGTGCCGCCGAATGCGGGCGTTGGCTCGGCGCTCGGCTTTTTCACCGCGCCGCGCGCATTCGATCTGGTGCGCAGCCACAAGGTGCCTTTTGCCACGGCAGACTTCGCGCGCCTGGAGGCGTTGTTCCGCGAGCTCGAGGCCGCTGGCGAGCGTACGTTGCGTAAGGCCGGAGCCGAGGGAGCGGTGGAGTTCACGCGCTCCGTCGAGGCGCGCTTCATCGGGCAGGGATCGGAAACCGCCCTGCCCGTCTCCCCCGGCAATTTTGCCGCAGTCGATGCCGCCGAGTTGCGGCGCCGTTTCGACGACACCTATGCGAAGCTCTATGGCCGCACCTATCCGGAGTCGCCGGTCGAATTCGTCAACTTTTGCGTGCGCGCCAGCCTGCCGGTCAAGCTGCTGGTACTGCCGAGGCGCGCCGCGCAGGTCAACCGCCGCGTGACAGAGGCGATCAAGGGCGAGCGCCGCGCCTGGTCGGGGCACGCGCATGACTTCGTCCCCCATGTGATCTACGACCGCTATAAGCTCATGGCCGGCGCTGAATTCAGCGGCCCGGCGATCGTCGAGGAACGCGAGTCCACGGTGATCGTCAGCGAGGGTGCGCGCGCGCGCATCGACGAATTCGGTTTCCTGTGGATCGATCTCAGG
>JBGPLJ010000416.1:0-2850 GCA_041486385.1 Steroidobacteraceae bacterium | reverse complement strand
TGCGCAAGCTGCTGCCGACGCGCCAACGGAAACCGATCTCGATGGAGGTTATCTGGACTCGCGCTTCACATTCGACGAGCCGGGGCGGGCGATGAGCTGGGCTGCAAGGCTCATCATGGCCCTGACCTCCAGCCGCCGGATGGCGTTGAGGCGGCGTGCCGCCTACGACGCTCTGAGCGCACATTTCACTTCCGCTCGCGGCATACGTGCATTCTGGCCGGACGGGTTGTCGCCGGATCAGGTGCCCTATGTATTTCCGTTGCTGCTTCTCGATGACCCAGATGCAACCTACCAGGCGATCAAAGCGCGCGGCATTCCTGCCTACCGCTGGGACAAGCTTGCGACTTCGCGTTGCAGCCGCGCCAACGACTATGCACACCGGTTGATTCAGTTGCCGTGTCATCAGCAGCTGCGCAGCGCAGATCTCAGCCGTATCGCCCAGGCAGTGACGTCGTCTGCGGCGCGTATGCGACCAAACGGCGGTGACGCGCGATGAGCTGGGAGATTTTCTCCGTCAGCGACTGGGCTCAGTGGAGCGCGGCGTGGGCGCAATTGGCACAGGCCTGCTGCAGTAATCATCCCTTGCTGGACCCGCTCTTCATCGGGCCGCTGCTCGACAACTTCGGTGGGCCCGATACCTATCTCGCCGTGCAGACGGAACAGGGTGCGGCCATTCGCATGATCCTGCTGGAGCGGCGCGGCTGGGGCAATTGGGAGTCTTTCACGCCGTCGCAAATGCCTCTGGCGACTGTAGTTGCGGCAGATCACGCGCGCTTGGCGCCGGCCATTCGCACGCTTTGGCCGAAGCTCCCCGGTATCGGCTGGCTCATCGGACTGCAGCGCTGGGATGAGCATTATCAGGGATCCTTGCGCGAGCTTGGTCCAGAATTCGAGACGGTACCCTACGCAACGACCATAAGCGTAGCGATCGAAGGGCCGTTCAGTTCGTTCTGGCATGCGCGGCCCAGCAAGTTACGCAGCAACATTGGCAGATACCTGCGGCGTATCGAGAAGACCGGTCTTGGCTGGCGCTTCTCCGAGGTGTCTGCGACCGCAGAGGTTGACGCGGCCATTCTCGAGTACGGCCGCCTGGAAAGTCGGGGCTGGAAAGGCGCGGAGGGTTCCGCGATCAGCGAAGACAATCTTCAGGGACGCTTCTATCGCGCGGTCATGCGCAATTTTTCCGGTCGCGCACAGGCGCGCGTCTTCGAGCTGCGCGTCGGCGAGCATCTCGTTGCCTCACGCCTGGGAATCGACAACGGCGCTATGGTGGTGTTCTTGAAGACGGCGTATGACGAGGAGCGATCAGATCTGGCACCGGGACGAGTGCTCTTGTATCTCGTGCTGGAGCGCCTCTTCAATGAAGGCCGGCTGCGGCGTGCGGAGTTCTACACGAACGCAAGCCCGGATCAGCTGCAGTGGTGCACTGATTCGCGCGGCATCGGCCACCTCAATTGTCATCGCGCTGTCTGGCTGCGCCGCGCCCACGAAGCATGGCACCGACCTCGTCGGCAGCGGGCGGCAAAAGCCGCCGAATCCAACGAGCCTGCCGACCACCCGTCGGCTTGAGGCGCACGTCAATCGTCGTCGCTAAGCGACGTCCCAAAGCCTTTAGAATCATGATGTTGGGTTTCACCAGTCCCTGGCCGTCGCCGTATGCCGACGAACCGCGGCCGCCGAGCCTCATAAGGGGCATTGCTTGGGTTACCTAAGCCATTGTTTGCGTTCACTACCCTCAGGACTGGCATGCGGTTTGCTTTCTTTATATAGAGATTAAGTTGCCGCCTGATGATTTCGGCCGCAGGGCATACCGCCGGCGGCCGGTAGCAGGCGGGCGCGAGATCTCAATTTGAGCTGACCAAGGCAAACCCGGCGAAAGCCGGGGACGCAAAGCCACCGGTCTACGGGCATGTGCCTACGATAGCGGGGTTGCCAGCAGAGTGAAAAAGAACGGCCTTGCGATCGCCAGCAACTCAAGAATTGATGCTGGCGATCGACTCTCTCTCCGGGCATACCCATCGAACGGCACCTGTGCATGGAGGCCGAATTTGCGCTTGTTTGGGCAGGCTCGGGGAGCGTTGACGGCGAAGGTCGCTCAATGCGCGGGGTGAGGATCAACAGGGCCTAAAGATTTTATGCACCGAATCAAGATTGCGCTGGTCGGGGTTGCGACGTTCCTTGTCAGCATCGCAGCCTTCGGCGATGCCATTGATGACCTGCAAGCAGGCCAATGGCTGCAGATCTCGGGCACGCAGATGAGCGCCGTATTTCCAAGTCCGGCGCCCCCGGGAAACACTGGCCCGTCATCCATCACCGACGCCTGGTCTGGCGGCACCTTTGATCCGACACGCAACTGGATGATCGTTTTTGGTGGCGGTCACGCGGACTATTCGGGCAACGAGGTCTACGCCTTCGACCTGACATCGCTGCGCTGGCAGCGAATCACCGACCCAAGCACCGATGTTGGCGGCACATCCAGCACTTATGTTTACCCGGACGGTAAACCGCGCGCGCTTCACACCCACGGCTATATCGAGTTTGTGCCGCCGCTCAACCGCTTCGTGGTCTTCGGCGGTGTCGCGCCCTACCCGGACTCCGGCACAGGAGCGCGCGTATTCAACCTGGATCTGGCGAGCAAGACCTGGGACTCGAGTTATCCGTCGATTCCAGATGGCGGTGGTGCACGCGGTTCCAACGCGGTGTTCGATCCGGTCACTGGCGATGTCTGGGTGCAGAGCGGTGAAAGCGGTGCCCGCATACATCGCTTTCACACCGCGACCAAAACCTGGACCACGCATGGTGGCAGTGCATATATCGAGATTTACAACACGGCGGCGATCGACACGAAAC
>JBGPLJ010000415.1:0-2856 GCA_041486385.1 Steroidobacteraceae bacterium | reverse complement strand
CGAGTATTTTCAGGGCAACAAGCGGCGTGCTGCCGACGCCCTGGGCTGCAGCCTGAAGACGCTGTATAACAAGCTCAACAGCTATTGCCGTCAGCAGGAATATGCAAACAACTGAGCGCTGTCGGCAGGGAGAATCCGGGTGGCGAACGTTCTCATAGCGGACGACCATGCGGTCGTCCGCGCCGGCATCCGGCAGTTTCTGCAGGAGGATGCGGCGATCAAGGAGATTGGTGAGGCAGCCACCGGCCGGGAAACGCTCGATCAGCTGCGCGCCAGGGAGTGGGACCTCGTGCTCCTTGACATCAATATGCCCGATCGAAGCGGCCTTGACGTGTTGCGGCATATCCAGTCGGGCCATCCGCGTGTGCGCGTGCTGGTGTTGAGTGGACTGCCGGAGCGCCAATACGCGCTCAACGTGCTGCGGGCCGGGGCTGCGGGCTTCCTCGCGAAGGACGCGGCACCCGAGGAGCTGATGAAAGCCGTCCATACGGTGCTCGCCGGTCGGCGTTACGTCAGCGCATCGCTCGCGGAGCTGCTGGTGTCCGATCTTGATGGCAACCAGGACAAGCCCTTGCACGACGGACTGTCGACGCGTGAATTCCAGATCTTCTGCAAGATCGCAGCGGGGCGCGGTGTGTCTGAAATCGCGACCGAGCTGTCCTTGAGCGTCAAGACCGTGAGCACCTACCGCACGCGCATCCTGGAGAAGATGAAATTCACGACCAACGCGGATCTCACTTCCTATGCGTTGCGCAGCGGAATCATTCAATAGTCCTTGACTGTAGGACGATTCTTACACGGTCCAATGTTCACGATGTGCGGACAACGCTGCCCGCGCGGCCATAGACTTGCGCAGCCAGATCGCGACACACCCGGACAACATGACCACCACCGCCTGCCTGCGGGTTTTGCTGGTTGAAGACTCAACCGTACTCGCGGAGCGTCTCGCTGAACTCATCAATCCGATCGCGGACGTGGAACTCGTGGGTGTCGTCGATACGGAAGCTGGCGCGATCGCGGCGCTCCAGCGCGATTCGATTGACGTCGTCATTCTCGATCTGCACCTGAAGCAGGGCACCGGATTCGGTGTCATGCGGGCCATGTCGCGCATGCCACACAAGGCGCGCGTGGTGGTGCTGACGAATTATGATCTGCCGGAGTACCAGAACGCGGCGCTCAGTCTCGGGGCGAGTTACTTTCTCGACAAGGCGCGCGATTATGTGCGCCTGCCCCAGGTGATGCAGGAACTCTGCGCGGCGCGCCGCGCCGGCAACTGAGCGCGCCGCGCATCTGGCGTGATCAGCTCGCGGCGGCTTGCAGGTCGTCCAATTGTGGCGCGAGCGCGCGCGACAGCGGGACGCGGGCGGTGAGCACAGTGCCGCCTGAACTCGGGCACTCGAGCTGGAATTGCCCGCCGAGCGCGAGAATGCGATGGCGCATGGAGGCGAGGCCGTGCGAACCTGCCGCCGCAAGTCGATCGGGCGCTATCCCTTTGCCATCGTCCGTGATGCGCAGCACGAAGGCTTCGTCGTCGATGGCAACAGTCACGTCGACGCTGCCCGCCTTCGCATGCTTCAGAATATTGGTGGTCGACTCCTGCAGCACCCGGAATACTGCAATAGCGGCTTCCGGCGTGAATTGCGGTTCATCGGTCGGGTAGCTCTCGGTGCATTTGAGTCCCGAGCTGCCGCAGGATTCCTTGAATTGCCAGCGCAGGGCGGCGAAGAGGCCCATGCTGTCGAGCAGCGTGGGGCGCAATTCTTCGACAACGCGACGCTTGAGATCCACACCCGCGCTCAGGTTCTGGTGAATGCGTTTGACGCGCTGCTGTAGTGCGCTGTCCATGGGCGGCAAGTGCTGCTCGAGCCAGGACAGATCCATTCGCGAGGCGACCAGCAGCCCGCCGAGTTCGTCGTGCAGCTCCCGCGCGAGCGAGGATTTCTCGCGCTCCGCGACGTTCTGCAAGTGAGTGGAAAGCGTCGCCAGTTCCTGCGTGCGCTCAGCAACCAGGCGTTCGAGTTCAAGTTTCTGGTCGCGTAGCTCCGTCGCTTGTCGAGCGCGGCGCCGCATATCCTTGTAGACGAGCCGAAAGGCCAGCAGTACCAGAAGAATATTGAGGGCAGCCCCGCCAGCCGTCATCCAGCGTGTGACTACGAGGTCATCGCGCCAGCCCGATGTGGCATTCGCGAGTTCTGTCGTCTCCTCTTCCTGGAGACTTCTCACAGTCTTGCGGACTTCCTCCATCACCTGTTCACCGAAATCCGTTCGGACGAGCTGGATGGCCCGGCCGGCGCCTTGCGCCTTGTAGAGAGCGAGGGTTGCTTCCAGTTCGCCCATCTTCTTGCCGGTCAGGGTGCGCAGCTGCCGGATTTCGGCAAGAGCGGATTCGTTGCCCGCATAGCTGACGCGCAGATTCTCGAGCGCGGCTTCGAGCCTGGGCGTCGAAGCGTTGTAGGGCACGAGGTATTGATCGTCGCCCGTCAACAAATATCCGCGTTGCGAAGTCTCTGCATCGCGAATCAACGCGAGGTAGTCGCTCAATGCCCTCTGGCGTTCCTGCGAAACACGAACGCGCTCGTTCGCAGGCTGCAGCCGTGTCTGGCTGGCGGTCGCGACAAAGAAGAGTCCCGTGAGAAAGCCGATGAGCAGGACCGGCGGCACCATGATGTACCAGCGGCTCGGCCCCTCAATCGATTCGCCGAAAATCTTCATGGAATCGAGTATCCCACGCGCGGGTCGAATGTCTAGCGTGTGAGCGCATTCCTACAAGGCGAGGGACCGGTTACCGATGGCGAGCCCGTGCGCGTCGGCGCGATCATCTCCTTCCTCGTCAATCTCACGCGCAGGGCCTGACGG
>JBGPLJ010000414.1:0-2860 GCA_041486385.1 Steroidobacteraceae bacterium | reverse complement strand
TCCGCGGGCGGATCCTTGTCCATGGGGTCGCTCGTGTGAATCACGAGTACGCCGGCTTCGGCCTGATACGCGATCTTGCGTCCGCCGATCGTGACGACTCCCTGGGTCAGCTGGGTTTCATCTTTCAGGTACTTCGCTGACTCGTTCGTATCGGGAGCAGCCTCGGGTTTGGCGTCCGCTTTGGCCGCGTCTTTGGCGGCCAGCGGCAGCGACAAAACGAGGCCGAGAGCGGCGAGCGCCGCAAGGGCGCTGAAGTTACGTGCATGCATGACTCGATATCCCCGAAAGGTTTCTTATGAACGACATCATATACCGGCCGGCGTTTATCACCAGACGGGGCGTTCGCTCTTCGCGAAGATGCGATTCGACAGCAGAAAGCCGATCTCGCTCGCGCGCTGCGTATTGATCGGCTCGTCCGGAAAGGAAGCGAGCATGGTCTCGAAGCGCTCCGCGATGCCTTCCTTGAACTCACGGTGCGTGAAGATATAGAGATGATTGCGCTGTACACCGCGCAACACCCGTTCGCCGCATTCCTCGATCGTCATCCAGTTATTCGAATTCGGCCGCGCCTCGAGCTGCTGCTCGCGCTCTTTGAGGCCGCTATCCTGATACTTTGCGGGGCGGATGCGCCCGGTCTCGCGAATATTGGTCTGGACGGGACCCGGGCAAAAGGCCGATACGCCGATGTTGTCGGGCGCGAGCTCCGCGCGCAGCGTCTCCGAAATCGCGACCACTGCCCCTTTCGCGCCGGTGTAGATCGCGGTTCCCGGAATCGGCATGATCGCCGCCATCGAGGCGGTGCTCACGATATGACCGCCCTCGCCGTGTTTGAGAATGCGCGGCACGACGATCTGCAGCCCGTTCACGACGCCGCCGATCATCACGCTCAGGCCCCAGTCCCAGTCGGCAAATTTCGTGAGCTTGAGCGGCCCGACGAGGCCCATGCCCGCGTTGTTGCACAGAACGTGAATCTTGCCGAACACGCGCTCGGCCTCATCCGCGGCCGCGGCGTAGGCTGCGCGATCGGTCACGTCGAGCTTCAGGAGATGCACCTGGCCGGACTGGCCCTTGCCCTTGAAGAGCGCGGCGGTTTCATCGATGTGGTCCTGCCGGATGTCGGCAAGGACAACCTTCATGCCGGCGTTGACGAAGGCAATTGCCATACCGAGACCGATTCCGCTGGCGCCGCCAGTAATGAATGCAACTTTGCCGTTCACGTCTTGCATCGCGTGTTCCTCTTGTTGTCGTGAGCCTGGTTATCGTAATTCTGGGGGCAAATCCGGGGGTTTATGGCCGCGCACGAGCGAGTGGTAGCCGTGCAGAATTTCGCACGCTCGCGGGCGCAATTCGAGCTGGCCGGCGAGCGCGGTCGCAGTGGCGGGTCCCGCTTCCAGTGCTTCAAAAACGCCTAATTCCGCCGCAACAGTGAGCGCTGGGAGCCACATTGACGAGAGCCACAAGTCCCAGATCGGCTTGTCGTCGCAGCTTGGCATCTCGGGCAACACGCGCGTCTCTTTGGCTCCTGGAGTGGCGCACAATAGTACGCGACAATGATCGCGTCGACGCTGAATCGGCGCTATGTCGCTCCCGCCACCGCTGGTACCATTTCAGAGTATCGAAATGCGCACGGTCGCCTACTTTGCCTGACGGATGCATTCGCCATGAGCTACACGATCAAAGTGAATGGCGCCACTCGAACGGCCGACGTGGACGCAGAGACGCCGCTCCTTTGGGTGTTGCGCGATGAGCTCGATCTCAAGGGCAGCAAATTTGGTTGCGGCGTGGGGGTGTGCGGCGCATGCACTGTGCACATCGACGGAGTGCCCACGCGTTCCTGCATCACGACGTTGGCGAGTGTCGGAGCGAAGGCGATCACCACGATCGAGGGCGTGAGCGCGACGGCCATCGGCAGGAAAGTCCAGGCGGCGTGGCTCGATATCGATGTCGTGCAATGCGGCTACTGCCAGGCGGGTCAGATCATGTCGGCGAGCGCTCTGCTCGCAGCCAAGCCGAAGCCGACGGATGCCGATATCGACGCTGCGATGAGTAGCAACATCTGCCGGTGCAACACGTACACGCGCATTCGCGCGGCCATCAAACAGGCCGCGGGTCTGTCGACGACCGATACAAGGGGGTCGTCAACATGAAAACTCACGCGCTATCCGGGCAGCGCAGGTCAGTTGACCATCCTGGGGATCCCTCGCGGCGTGCGTTCCTGACCGCGAGCGCGGCCGTCGGTGGCGGCCTGTTGTTGAATCTCACCATGCCGTGGTCCGCGCTCGCCAAAGCACAGAACGCGGGTGCCGCGAGCGTCGCGACGCTCAATGCGTACATCCGCATAACACCCGCGGGGCTGGTGACGATTCTCGCGAAGAATCCGGAGATCGGGCAGGGCATCAAGACGATGCTGCCCATGATCATTGCCGACGAACTCGATGCCGACTGGAAGGACGTGCGCATCGAACAGGCGCCTCTCGATCCGGCGAGTTACGGCCCGCAGTTTGCCGGTGGCAGCTTCGCGACGCCTCTCAATTGGGATCCGCTGCGCCGGGCCGGCGCCGCCGGCCGGCAGATGCTGGTGGCGGCGGCGGCGCAGACCTGGGGCGTCGCGGCAGCGGACTGCGTCACGTCAGCCGGTGTGGTAACGCATAAGCCGACCGGACGGCGGTTGAGCTACGGGGAGGTTGCATCAAGGGCGGCGGCGCTGCCGGTGCCCGATTTGAAGTCGGTAACACTGAAAGACCCGCAGGACTTTCACATCATCGGTCAGTCGGTGCGCGGCATTGACAGCCCACTGGTCGTCACCGGCAAACCGCTCTTCGGCATCGATGTAACGGTGCCCGGCATGCGCTACGCCGTG
>JBGPLJ010000413.1:0-2885 GCA_041486385.1 Steroidobacteraceae bacterium | reverse complement strand
CTATGGATTCAGGCAAGTCAGAATCGTTGGCCATATCGACCCGCAGGTGCACACAAAAACCCGACACATCGACCTTTATACTGGGTAATGATTCATTTTTCGCAAGTGGCGTCGCGTTTTTTGCGGTAAATCACCCACCCGGGGGCGTGTCAGGGATTATCCGTATACCCGCGGCAGCCTGCCGGTGAGAGTCTAAGAATTCCCAGAAAGGGAAGATAAATCATGGACCTTGGGACGGCGGAGCGTCCGGGAGTCGGCCCGAACGCGATTCACGCGTTGCAGCCCGAAACCGCCGATCTGGTGTTCACGGCACGCGGGCTCACCAAGACGTATCTGATGGGGGACCTGTCGGTACCGGCACTGAGGGGCGTCGATCTCGACATCTTTGCCGGGGAATTCATCGTCCTGCTGGGACCCTCGGGCAGCGGCAAATCGACGCTCCTCAACATCCTCGGTGGTCTCGATACGGCGACGAGCGGCATTGCCCGTTGGCGGGACCATGATCTGGCGACGGCATCGGAAGCGGAACTCACGCGCTACCGCCGCGAGCACGTGGGGTTCGTATTTCAATTCTACAACCTGATACCGAGTCTTACGGCGCGTGAGAACGTCGCGCTCGTCACCGATATCGTCGCAAATCCGATGCGACCTGAGGACGCGCTGGCCCTCGTGGGCCTTAAGGACCGGCTCGACCATTTCCCGGCACAACTCTCCGGCGGCGAACAGCAGCGTGTCGCCATCGCGCGCGCCATCGCGAAGCGGCCCGCGGTTCTCCTTTGCGACGAGCCCACGGGCGCGCTCGATCATGAGACCGGCATCCTGGTGCTCGAGGCCATCGCGCGCGCGAACGAGGAGCTGGGCACGACTGCAATCGTCATCACCCATAACGTCGTCATCGCGGGCATGGCCCATCGCGTGTTACGCATGCTTGACGGCTGCATCGCCGGCGAAACGCGTAATGCCACGCGCGCCAAACCGGCGGACCTCGCCTGGTGAAGAGTCTCGACCGCAAATTGTGGCGCGATCTGGCCCAAATGAAGAGCCAGGTATTCACCATCGCGCTCGTGGTCGTGTCAGCGACCGGCGGATTTGTCGGCTGCATGAGCACTTACGCCTCGATCTCTGCTGCTCGCGATGACTACTACCGCGTCGCGCACTTCGCCGACGTGTTTGCCGATTTGAAACGCGCACCGCGTTCGCTGGCCGAAAGGATCACTTCGATTGACGGCGTCGCGGACGTCGATCTCGCGATCCACGAAGTCACCCAGCTGTCCCTGCCTGGCGTCCCCGAACCCTTGACCGCCGCACTCGTGGGGCTGCCCGCAGCGCAAGTCTCCAAACTCAACTTGCTCCACGTGCGGCGCGGACGCGGCATCGACCCGGGCACCGCGAATGAGGCGCTGGTCGACGAGGGATTCGCCAAGGCGCGCCACGTGGGACCCGGAGATGAGGTGAGGGTTCTCCTCAACGGCAAGAGCGAGATGTTTCGGATTGTCGGTATCGGCCTGTCTCCCGAATTCATCTTCGCCGGGGTCGCTGGATCCATGCCGGACCCGAAGAGCTTCGCGCTGCTCTGGGTGGATGAGGATCGGCTCGCGGCCTCGTTCGACATGCGGGATTCCTTCAACCACCTCAGCGTCAAGCTCATGCCGCGAGCGTCCGAAAACGATGTCATTCGCGAGCTCGATGCCGTCCTCACGCGCTATGGCAGCGGTGGCGCGTATGGCAGAGACGAGCAACTCTCACACCGCGCGCTCTCGCAGGAGATCAATGAGCAGTGGGTGTTCGGCACGGTCTTGCCTGGGGTTTTTCTCTGGGTCGTCGGATTTCTGCTGCATGTGACGCTCAGCCGTCAGATCACGACGCAGCGCGAACAGATAGCCGCGCTCAAGGCTCTCGGCTATGACAACCGGCGCATTTTTCTCCATTACCTGGAGTTCATCCTGGTCGTCGTGACCATTGGTCTCGCCTTCGGTGTAGCCATCGGCGCGTGGTTCGGTGAGTACATGACAGGCATGTACCGTGATTTCTTTCATTTTCCCGTGACACCGTATCGGCTCGACTTGTGGGTAATCGCCGTCGCTGCAGGGGCGTGCTATCTCACAGCCTTGCTAGGCGCGCTGCAGGCCGTCTCGCAAGCGGTCACGCTCGCACCCGCGCAGGCGATGCGCCCGCCTTCGCCCGCTCAGTATCGGCGCATGCTGCTCGAGCGGCTGAATCTCGCCCGTTGGATCCCGCCTGGCGCGCGCATGATCATTCGCAACGTCGAACGGCGGCCGGTGCGCGCCTTGCTGGCCGTGCTCGGCATCGGCGGCGCGGGTGCACTGGTGGTCGCCGGCACGTTCTGGTGGGACGCGTTGAATTACATGATCGATGTGCAGTTCGGTGTTATCGATCGCAGCGACGTGATCGTCTCCTTCGCCGGGCCCGCTCAGGTGGGTGCGCGCTTTGAGGTGGCGCGCTGGCCGGGCGTGCTCGCCAGCGAGACCCTGCGCACAATTCCAGTACGCTTGCGAGCCGGTCAGTACAACTATCGAACGGTGATCATGGGAATTGCCGACGGTGCAGCGATGCGCCGGGTACTCGATCGCGACTTGCGACCGGTCGCCGTGCCCGCCGAGGGCTTGTTGTTCTCGAAGCTACTTGCCAAGCGCCTGCGCGTGCAGCCGGGGGACCTGGTATCCGTGGAGCTGCTCGAGGGAAGACGCTCGAGCCGAGTGCTACCCGTCGCCGGTGTGGTCGAGGAACTATTCGGCCTCATGGCCTATATGAACGTCGACGCCTTGAACCGCCTCGCCGGCGAGGGCGACGCGATCTCGGCCGTTACGCTGCGCTACGACGCCGCCGCGGAAGGCAGCCTCTACGAGTGGATCCGGGAGTCTCCG
>JBGPLJ010000412.1:0-2893 GCA_041486385.1 Steroidobacteraceae bacterium | reverse complement strand
GGCAGACGCATCCGGCTGACGGCAATGCGGCGATCGTGGTCGCGAGCGCCGAGCGCGCGCGTGAGCTGTCGCGCGACCCGAAGATCCGCATCCGGCTGCACGGCTTTGGGCAAGCGCGCGCCGCGCTCGCGTTCATGCCCGAAGCGCCCATCCCGGCAGCGCAGCGCGCCCTTGCGCAGGCCGGGCTTTCGATCGATCGCATGCACGCGATCAAGATGCACAATCCATTCGCGATCAATGACATCCTGTTCGCGCGCTCGACCGGAACCGATGTCGCGCGGTTGAATAACTTTGGCTGCTCGCTCGTCTGGGGCCACCCGCAAGCGCCGATGGGGACGCGCGCGATCGTCGAACTGATCGAGGAACTCGTATTGCGCGGCGGTGGCTACGGTCTCTTCACCGGATGCGCGGCGGGCGATACGGCGATGGCGGTGGTGCTCGAAGTGGGTTCCTGATCATGGATCTTGCGCACTGGATCGATCGACACGCGCGTTTTACGCCGGCTGCGGTCGCGTTGCGCTTCGCAGGACGCGAGATCCGCTATGCCGAGTTCGCGCACCTGATCGAGCGCGCCGCGACGGTGCTGGCGCGACGGGGCACAAAGCCGGGCGACGCGATTGCCTACCTCGGCATGAATCATCCGGCCGCGCTCGTTCTGCTGTTCGCCTGCGCGCGGCTTGGCGCGATGTTCGCACCTTTGAACTGGCGCCTCGCGCCGCCGGAACACGCGCGCGCGCTAGCCGACTGTCCGCCGCGGGTTCTGTACGTTGAGCCCGCATTCGCCGCGCTCGCCGCTGCGATCGGGACTGCGTCCCCGACCGCCGAGATCGCGGAGCTCGAGCGCGACGGCGCCGGCGATGGGCATGCCCGCGTCGGCAGCGAGGATTCGCCGGTGCTCCTCAGCTACACATCGGGCTCGACCGGTGCGCCAAAGGGCGTGGTGCTGACCCAGCGTGCCCTGCAATGGAACGCCGTCAACAGTGCGCACATGCACGATCTGACCAGTGCCGACCGCGTACTCACTACGCTGCCCTTGTTTCATGTCGGCGGCCTCAACATCCAGACCACGCCCGCGCTGCACGCCGGCGCCTCAGTCACGCTGCATGCCAAGTTCGACGCGCAGGCGACACTCGACACGCTGGAGCGCGAGCGCATCACGCTCACCGTGCTGGTGCCGGCGCAGCTCTCCGCTCTGATGGACCTGCCGCGCTGGACGAGCGCCGATCTGTCGAGCCTGCGCATGATCAGCACCGGTTCGACCATCGTGCCCGAATGGTTCGTGCGCAAGGTGAGCGAACGCGGCGTGCCGGTCATCCAGGTGTACGGCGCGACCGAGACCTGCCCGATCGCGGCCTACGTGCGCGTCGCCGACGGACTACGCAAGGCCGGGTCGGCCGGCCTTCCGGCGCTGCACTGCGAGCTGAAGATCGTCGACGAAGCGGGCGCGGAGCTTCCAGCGGGACGCGACGGAGAGATCCTGATTCGCGGGCCGAACGTGGCGAGCGGCTATGTCAACTTGCCGCACGAAACCGCTCAGGCGTTTCTCGACGGCTGGTACCGGTCCGGCGACATCGGGCACTTCGACGACGAGGGGCACCTGTACGTCGTATCGCGCAAGAAGGACATGATCATTTGCGGCGGCGAGAATATTTACGCCGCTGAAGTGGAGAGCGTGTTGACCGAGTGCCCATCGATCGCGGAGGCGTGCGTCGTCGGCCGGCCGGAAACGCGCTGGGGCGAAGTGGTGGTGGCCGCGGTCGTGCTGAAGCCCGGCTGCAGTATGACGCAGGCCGACGTGCTGACGCTCTTCGATGGCCGCATCGCGCGCTACAAACGTCCGCGCGAGGTGTGGTTTCTTGATCGCCTGCCGCGCAGCGCGCTCGGCAAGGTGCAGAAAGAGGCCGTCCGGGCAGCACTGCGCTCAGAAGCATGAGGACCGCGATGAAGATCAACAAACTGGACCATATCTGCATCGCCGTCAGGAATCTTGAGGCGGCGAAGAAGATCTGGGAGCCGATTCTCGGCAAGAACGCGCCCGACGACGCCTACGTCGACGAGCCGGAGAAGATCAAGGTGGCGCGTTACTGGGTTGGCGGCGTCGGCTTCGAGCTGATGGAGTCGCTGACGCCCGATGGCGACGTGGCGAAATTCATCGGCAAGCGCGGCGAAGGCGTGATGCTGATTTCGTTGAACGTGGACAACACGCGCGACGCGATGGCCGAGCTGAAGGCGAAGGACTACCCGTTTATCGGTGGGGCGCGGCCTTTCCGCGACTCGGAGTTCGCGTTCATTCATCCCAAGGCCGTCAATGGCGTGCTGCTCGAACTGATCGACTACAAGTGGCGCGAGTTGCAGGGCCAGCGCTGACATGGACTACGAACTGAGCCCCGAGCAATGCCAGGTGCGCGACGTGTTCGCGCGCTTTTCCGATCAGCGAATTGCGCCGCAGGCGGCGGCACTCGACGAGGCCCACGCATTTCCGCGCGCATTGTTCGGCGAGCTGGCGCAGTTGGGGTTGTTCGGCATGCGCTATCCGCAGGACGTCGGCGGCAGCGGCATGCAGCTGACCGAGTTCTGCCTGGCGCTGGAGGAAATCGCGCGCGGCTCGATGTCACTCGCGGGGTGCGCGGCAATGCAGTCGCTGATGGGAACGAAGTTTCTGCACGCGCTTGGCGGCGCCGACATCATCGAGCGCCTCTTCAAGCCGGCGCTGCGCGGCGAGAAGATCGGTGCGATCTGCATGACCGAGCCCAACGCCGGCAGCGACCTCGACGGCATTGCCACGGGCGCGACGAAGGTCGACAGCGGCTATGTGCTGAACGGCCAGAAGACCTGGGTCACGTCGGCGCCGGTCGCGGACTTTTTCACGGTCTTCGCGCGCGCGGGCGAGGAG
>JBGPLJ010000411.1:0-2905 GCA_041486385.1 Steroidobacteraceae bacterium | reverse complement strand
CGCAGCAGCTCGACGTGCTCGCAGACGTTACGCGTCGCTTCATCGCGGTCGTGGTGGCCCAGGAGCGACTGGACCTTGAAACGAGCGCAACCGAGCTTTCGCAACGGACGCTCAATGCGATCAGCGCGCGAGTGCAGGCGGCGCGTTCGCCGGAAGCGGAGCGGAGTCGTGCGCGCATTGCACTTGCGCGCGCGCAGATCGAGGCACGGCAAGCACAAGCGGAGCTACGCGCGGCACGTGTGGCGCTGGCCGCCCTTTGGGGCAGCAGTGAGCCCGCGTTTGCCAGGGCGGAAGCGAGTCTGTACGTGATTGATCCCATCGAGCCGTTCGCGACACTCGCAGCACGGCTCGAACAGAACCCGGACTTTCTACGCTTTGCCTCGGAGGCCCGACTTCGCGAAGCGCAACTGCGGCTGGCTCGTGCTCAGGCGCGCCCGAATCTGACGTTGGGTCTCGGCGTGCGTCGTCTCGGTGAAAGTGGCGATGCCGCACTCGTCGCGGGGTTCTCGATGCCATTGCCGGTGTATGACCGGAATCAAGGAGCGATTCGCGAAGCCGAGGTGCGTCGGGCGCAGATCGATTCCGAGCGCGCCGCGGCATTGCTGCGCGCCCGCGCCACGGTGCATGGGCTCTACCAGGAACTGCTCGCGACACGTTCGCGCATTGAAGCGCTTCGTACGGACGCGCTGCCCTACGCGCTGCAGGCGCTTGAGCAGACCCAGTATGGATACGAACGCGGACGCTTCTCTTATCTTGAACTCGCTACAGCGCTTCAAGAGCTGCTCGGTCTCAGAGCCGCGGTCATCGACGCGGCTGCGGACTATCACCGCGTCCTTACCGAGATTGAACGCTTGACCGGCGAACCGCTCGCCGCCGATCCCACGGAGCAGGAAACGCCATGACCGTCGCAAAAATATTGATTTCGACGATAGCGCTCATCGCCGTCGCCGGGTGTTCGGGGAAGTCGACCGATGTGCCGGCGGCCGACGCAGAAGCGGCGGCAGCGCCTGGCGTGCCGAGCGCCGCCATCACGCCCGAGGCTGCGAGGAAGGCCGGCATTGAAGTGGCCGAGGCGGGTCCGGCGCAGATCCGCGAAACGCTGACGCTTTACGGCTCCATCAAGCCGAATGCGGAACGCGAGCAGGATATTCGGGCGCGCTATCCGGGTGTCGTGCACGGCGTCGAGAAGCGCGCGGGCGACGTCGTTACCAAGGGCGCTGAGCTTCTCACCATCGAGTCCAACGAGAGCCTGCAGGTCTACTCGATCCGCGCACCGCTCGGCGGTCAAGTGCTCGAGCGGCGCGCGAACACGGGCGATGCCGTCGACAGCAGCACCGTCTTGATGAAAGTAGCGGATCTCTCAACGGTATGGGCAGAGTTCAATGTCTTCGCGCGCGATTTGAATCACATTCGCCCGGGCATGCGCGTGTTCTTTCGCGGCGCCGATGCCGATGAGAGTGGTGAAGCGAAAATCAGCTACGTCGCACCTGCAGGCCACGCTGACAGCCAGAGCGTTGTCGCCCGCGCGACGGTTGAGAACAAGGATGGCCGCTGGGTTCCCGGTCAGTTCATCACGGGCGACGTGGTGATTGGTGATGTGAAGGCGGCCGTCGCGGTGAAGCCGTCTGCACTCCAGGAGATCGGCGGCAAGACCGTGGTGTTTGTCCAGGCAGCATCGGGTTTCGAGCCGAAGCCGGTCGAGGTCGGCAAGCGGTCGCGTGACGCCGTCGAAATTATCGCGGGCCTTGCCGCTGGCGATCGATACGCCGCGGCGAACAGCTATCTCATTAAGGCCGATCTCTTGAAGGGCGAAGGGGAGGAGGACTGAACCATGATGCGCATTGAAGCTTTCATACAGCCCCATCGGGTGAGTCGAGTGGTCCTCGCGCTGCACGCGCTGCCGCGGTTTCCGGGATTCACGGTGCTCGACGCTCATGGCCAAGGACCAGGACGCGGGGCGGGTGGCCACTACGACTATGCCGAGGAGAGCGTGCTTTACCACCGGCACAGCGTGCTCGTGGTGATTTGCGAGGACGAAGAAGTTGACATGCTGACGACGCTCATCGCACGCGCGGCGCACACGGGGAAGCGGGGTGACGGAATTGTCGCCGTCAGCGCCGTTTCGCGTGTGCTGGGCATCCGCGACGCTGATGGTGAGACGGGAGGCGCGACGTGATCGACCGCATCATCAACTTTGCCATCGCGAATCGCTGGCTCGTCATGGCGGGCGTCGCGGCCTTTGCCGTCTTCGGATACTTCGAATACCAGCGCTTGCCGATCGACGCGGTTCCAGACATCACCAACGTTCAGGTGCAGATCAACACGCAGGCTTCGGGCTATTCGCCGCTGGAGGCCGAGCAGCGTGTGACGTTTCTCGTCGAGACCGCGATGGCGGGGCTGCCACAGCTCGAAAGTACGCGATCGATCTCAGCGTACGGACTCTCGCAGGTAACGGTCGTCTTTCAGGACGGCACGGACATCTACTTCGCGCGACAGCTTGTCAATGAACGCCTGCAAGACGTGAAAGCGCAGTTGCCTCCGGGCGTCGAACCGGGAATGGGTCCGGTCTCGACCGGGCTTGGCGAGATCTATCTCTACAGCGTAGTGGCCGAGCCGGGCGCGCGAAAGCCCGACGGTACCGCCTACACGCCTACGGACCTGCGGAGCATCCAGGACTGGATCATCCGTCCACAGCTTCGTCAGGTGCCGGGCGTCTCGGAGGTCAACAGCATCGGCGGCAATGCCAAGCAGTACCAGGTCGCACCCGACCCCGCACGGCTGCTCGCCTTCGGCGTGACGCTTGGCGATCTGGTGAGGGCGCTCGAAGCCAACAACGTCAACGTCGGCGCCGGCTACATCGAAACCAACGGCGAGCAGAAACTCGTGCGCGTGCCGGGCCAAATCG
>JBGPLJ010000410.1:0-2913 GCA_041486385.1 Steroidobacteraceae bacterium | reverse complement strand
CAGGGGGCCTTCGACTTTCTGCAGAAGCCCTTTCGCGACCAGGATCTCATCGACCGCATCCAGCGTGCGCTCGCCGCCGATCAGAAGAATCGCCAGGTGCTCAAGGAGCGGGACCGCGTGCGCGCCCGGCTGGACTCGCTCACGCCGCGCGAGCGCGAGGTCCTCGACCTGATGATGCGCGGCAAGCCCAACAAGGTCATGGCGGCGGAACTGGGCTTGAGCCAGCGTACGGTGGAAATCCATCGCGCGCGCGTCATGGAAAAGACCGATGCTTCGTCGCTCGCGCAGCTTGTCCGCATGGTAATGGACTCCGGCGGCGAAATTACGGCGCCCTGATCGAGTGCAGGTCACCTTCTGCGGCGCGGCGCGACAGGTCACGGGCTCGTGCTTTCTGTTTGCCGCCGGTGCGCATCGGTTTCTCGTCGACTGCGGGATGTTCCAGGGCCAACGGACAACGCGTGCGCTCAATCTCGACCCCTTCCGCTTCGACCCGCGCAGCATCGAATTCGTCATCCTGACCCACGCGCACATCGACCACAGCGGCCTGCTGCCGCGCCTTGGCGCCGCAGGGTTCAAAGGGCCGATCTATACAACCGCCGCCACGCGCGATCTCCTCGGCGTACTGCTGCCGGACAGCGCTCACATACAACACATGGAGGAAGAGCGCGCGCAACGTTTCGGCCGCGACTATAAGGCTGTCTACAATCTCGAGCAGGCCGAGGCGGTGCTCGCACAGATCCGACCCGTCGGGTATGGCGAGGACTTCACACCGGCGCACGGAGTGCGCGCGCGGCTTCAGGATGCCGGTCACATTCTTGGTTCGTGCATCGTGGAACTCTGGATCAGCGAGGGCGGCCGCACAATCAAGGTTGTCGTCTCCGGCGATCTCGGTCAGCCTGGAAGACCCATCGTGCGCGACCCCGTGGCAATCGCCGAGGCGGACGTGCTGCTGCTCGAATCGACCTACGGCAACCGCGATCACAAGCCGCTCCAGGAAACACTCGATGAACTCGTCGAAATCCTGAATTACGCGCTCCTCGAGCGGCGCGGCATGGTGATCGTGCCGGCCTTCGCGCTCGGCAGGACGCAGGAGTTTCTCTATTATCTGAATCAATTGAGTCGCGCGGGACGCGTGCGCGATCTCAACGTCTTCGTCGATTCACCCATGGCTGCGCAAGTGACACGCATCACGGCGCAGCACCTCGAGCTGTTCGACGAAGAGGCGACGCGACTTGCCCGCGAGACGCAACTACCAGGCCACCTGCCGACGCTTCGGTTCACGGAGAGTGTGGCGGATTCGATGGCGCTCAATCGACTCAGCGGCGGAGCGCTCATTCTCGCCGCGAGCGGTATGTGCGATGGCGGCAGGATCCGGCATCACCTGCGGCACCATCTGCCCAATCCGCACACGACCGTGATCATGATCGGCTTTCAGGCCGCCGGTACGCTCGGGCGCAGGCTGGTCGATGGCGCAGAGTCCGTGCGGATATTCGGCGAGGATGTTCCGGTGCGCGCACGGGTGGCGACACTCGGCGGCTTTTCCGCCCACGCGGATCAGTCGGCGTTACTGGCGTGGCTGCAGCGGCTGCGGGCAGCGCCGCGGCAGCTCTTTCTCGTCCACGGCGAAGAGGAGGTTGCCAGGGCCTTCGCCGCCCGTATCGAGGAGCGACTGGGCTGGCACGCCAATATCCCGATGCACGGGGAAACGGTAGCGCTCTAACGGGCTGGCGCGACACCGCATCCGAATCGTGCGCTTCGATCGATCGGCCGCCGTGCGTCTTTACCGCGCTCGCTTCCGTGCAATTACGTACGCGCGGTGTGCACCGAAGAAGGTATCCTCGATCATAGAGGGCGCGGCAGCGCAGTGACAGGAGGACGTCATCATGGGCCCAATCAAGAAAATTCTGGCGATCATCGATCCCACGACAGGTCCGCAGCCTTGCGTGCAAAAGGCCGCGCGACTCGCGCTCGCAACCGGCGCGCAACTTGAGCTGTTCATCTGCGACTTCGCGTCGGATCTGCGTCCGAGCCGCTTTGGCGTCGAGGAGGTCTATGAAGTCGCGCTCGCACAACGTCGCGCGCAGCTTGAAGCGCAGGTCGAGGCACTCGCGGAGCCTTTGCGCAAGCAGGGTGTGCGTGTTGCTACCGGCGTCGCCTTCGATGAGACCCTGCACTTCGGTATCCTCAACAAGGTCCTCACGTCGGCTCCCGACGTGGTCTTCAAGGATACCCACTATCACGGTCCCATCCGCCGCGCATTGTTCACGAACACCGACTGGCATCTGATCCGGGAATGTCCGGCGCCGCTGCTGCTGACAAAGCCGGCCGTCTGGCGCTCGCTCGTGAAATTTTCCGCGGCTGTCGATCCGGGTCATATCGATGACAAGCCGGCGGCGCTGGATCGCGAGCCTCTCGCTTGCACCGAGTACCTGGGATCGTGTCTGCACGGCGCTGTGTCGGCGGTGCATGTTTTCGATCCGCTCCCGGTGCTGGCGAACATGGCGCCGATCGGGGTCGCGACGGGCGCGGCCTCGTACGCAGATGGCGAACTCCTCACCACCTTGCGCGACCAGCACGCGGCCGATTTCAAAGCCGTGCTCGCCGAGTACCCGGCGTTCAGCGGTCACGCGGATCTGCTCGACGGTCCACCGACAACCGTCTTGCCGGACTATGTGTACGAGCAAGAGATCGATGTCGTCGTAATGGGCGCGGTTGCACGCCGCGCGCTGCAGAGATTGCTGGTCGGCAGTACGGCTGAACGGCTCCTTGATCGGCTGCCCTGCGATATTCTCGTGCTCAAGCCGAGTCGTCTGCGCGCGGAAATGGCAGGAGTGCGCAGCGCGGCTTGAACCGCCCCCATTGCAGAACCTCGACGGAGAAGAGCCTGTGACCCGCAAGATTCGCCGCGTCCTG
>JBGPLJ010000409.1:0-2941 GCA_041486385.1 Steroidobacteraceae bacterium | reverse complement strand
GTCGGAAGAACCGCGGGCCATGGACTGGCTCGCGGCCCTCCCGAGCGCAGCGGTGCGCACGCTCGCCGAAGTCGCAAATATTCCGGGTCCGCCAACCGAAGTGCTGGGACTTGGATCCACGATGCAAATGATCGCGCTGGCGAGCCAAGTGTTCTGGACGTTGCCACACGAATTCGATGAGGACCTCTTTGATCTGCACGCGCATAAGGTGCTTGGCGCGTCAAAGGCACATGCAGTCGAGGCCTTGTTCAAGGCGCGTGACGCGTACTTCGAGCAGAACAAACTTCTCGGGGCCCCAGAGGACGCAATGCGCAACCTCGTCTACACGCATCAAGCGCTCACACCCGGGGATGCCTTGTGCGTGGCGCGCGCTCGGTTCTGACTGAGCGTTACCAGCAGGGCCCTTCCCTACTCAGATCGTCCCCGCTTGAACGCCAACTTCTTGAGCGTCGCCCGCTTCTCTCCAACCTCCGCCACGATCTGCGGCCAGCGCACTTTGTGAAGCGCCGACGTGGTGCGGAAATCCTCGAGCGGAACGGCCTCGAGTGGTTCGATGCCGAAAAGCAGAAAGACCCGTACGGCAGCACTTTCGCTTGCGATTTCCGCAATGCGTTCGAGAAGCTTCAACCCCGTTCTCTCGCTGCGGGTCGCGACCTGCTGTCGAATGAATGCGCGCGCGACATCCACGCTGAGTCGGGCTTGGGCGATTCCCGCGTCGCTGCGCTTCTCGGGCAGCAGGTGGAGATTCTGGATGCGGCTGTCCATCACGTCGATGGGGTGGATTACCCGCAAGTGTCCGATACCCGGGACCTCGATCTCCACTGCGCGGCGGACAAGGTCTTTCGTCGTGAGCCCGGCGACTCCCGAAAGAAAATCGACCTGCTTCACACCGCCATTCTTGACGCGATGACTGACCTTGCCGGTCTGTGGAGTCGCGTCGTCAATCGCGGGTATCCAGACCTCCCAACCGAGGCGCTTCCCCAGGCTCTTGGCGAGAACCGCGTCACCGATGAAATCGGCATCTGCCGTGACTCCGGAAACGAGATCTGCAGGGCGTTTCACGTGCAGATAGTCCGCCCAAAAAGCCAGCGCCTGTCCCCCGACGAGAAGCCCCCGGGGCGAGCAGATGCTCAGGATCTTCTGCACGTCCTCGGGTGTGAGCGCCGCCTCGGTGTCGCGCTTACTCGTCATCGAACTCGCTCGGGACGTTCAGCATCCGCGCAGCCCGCGCGCGATCCGGCGGAATCATGTGCTTCTCGCCCCATTGTGCGTCTTGTGCCCGGTCAGCGCCCTCGGCCGCCAGCGCACCGAGTGCGCGGGGCGACAGCACCACGGCGACGAGCCGACCGTGCTTCACGATCTCGACGCGCCCCAAGGCCGCAACGTCCTCGAGGAGTCCACCGAAGTTGTTCTTGGCGTCGCTGGCTGATATCTGTTTCGACATTTGGCTATTTTAGCCAATATATGATTGATCGCGCAAGCATGCTACCGCGTATGGTTCGTTGACTCTAAGATCACTATTATTCATACTACTGTTGATGAACAAGTCAATAAACCCCCTGCAATCCACCCTCCTCACCCTGACCCGTCAGGCGCGAGCGCTGGGTCTCACCGACACGGAATGGGCGACCCGCGCCGCCGTTCGCAAGGAAACACTGTCTCGCCTCCGCCAACGCACGAGCTGCGACTTTGCGACCCTGCAAGCGCTCGCCCAGGTCGTTGGCGCTCGCGTCGGCGTGCTCGATGCAAACGCGCCCGGCTCGACCGCGGACGGTCACTTCCCGGCCAAGGTCAGCCGAGGCCTGGAGGAGCAACTGGTCACTCTCTGCGCTTCGCAGGAGCTTGACCGTGAACGTTGGCAGAATCTGGGGCCTGCATTTTTCATGGCGGGCCTTGCAGTCATGGTCGCGAGCGTCAGGGGCTTCGATCGCAACGGACTCTGCGCCCTTGCTGAGCAACTCCACCCGGGCAGCTCCCAGCCGGATGTGTTTAGTCTGTGGCTGCAGCGCAGCCCCGTGCGGCCGTCGCGCTTTCTGCCGCTGCTGGCGAATCGGGTGCAGCGTGCGGCCTGATCCAAAGGCCCGGCCCGAGTATGTCGAGGCATTCCGTGAGATCGCCGCACGGATCGAAGCTTCGATCGCGGAACTGCCACCTAACGCGCTTCCCATCAAGATGTATGTCGCGGGCGGCGCAGCCCTGCACTTTTATACCGGCGAGCGAGTTTCGGAAGACATTGATGCGGTCTTTTCCAGGCGCATCGCCTTGCCCGGCCAACTGGAGGTCTCGTATCGAGACGCGGATGGGCGAGCCCAGCTGCTCTACTTTGATTACCAGTACAGCGATACCCTTGCGCTCATGCACGAAGACGCGCATGAGGACTCGGTCCCATTGACGCTCAAAGGAATCGACGCTCAAAAGCTCGATGTGCGGCTACTCTCACCGCTCGATCTTGCGGTGAGCAAGCTCAGTCGGTTCTCCGACCAGGACCGCGACGACATCGTCACGCTTGCGCGGGGCAAATTGATCAAGGCTTCATCTTTGCGAACTCGCGCCGAGCAGGCGCTTGGCGGATACGTCGGGAGCGTCGAGCGAATTCAAGGTAATATTGTTCAGGCGTGCCGAATCGTTGATGACACCGAGCGGCGCCACTCGCGCTGATCTCGATGAACGCTGCCTCCATACGGCAGGGGTCACTGGTTCAATCCCAGTACCGCCCACCAGTTAAATCGAGTCGTTACTTGCGCTTTGCCGAACCTATCGGCAGACGTACGGACGCGCATACGACCTGCACTCGGTAGTCGCCGAAGCCACAATCGAGTCTGACAATTCCGTGAAGCATGGCGCGGAAATGTGCCCGGCAGATTGATCTGCGTCCATCTAATGGTCGCGCAGATGCGGCACTCTACAAAAACGTTGTGCGCCGCTCTGCCACATCACGCTG
>JBGPLJ010000408.1:0-2944 GCA_041486385.1 Steroidobacteraceae bacterium | reverse complement strand
CCCGTGCCGCCGCCACGATGACGTCGTGCAAGTTGTAGTCCTGTCCATGGCGCTCGGCCAGCTCACGGTAGATGTTCTCCATCATGACGACGGTGCCGTCGATGATGATTCCGAAATCGATCGCGCCGATCGAGAGCAGGTTGGCGGGCACGCCTCGCCCGTGCAGCAAGATAAACGCAAAAAGCAGGCTCAGCGGAATCGTCAGCGCGACGATAACGGCCGCGCGCACACTCACCAGAAAGAAGATCAGCACGATCAGAACCAGCGTCATCCCCACCATCATGTTGTGCTCGACCGTGTCAATCGTGAGGCGCACCAGGTCGCTGCGGTCATAAAACGGATGGACTTTTACATCCGGCGGCAAGATGCCGTGATTCAGCTCCTCGGTTTTTTTCTCAACTCCAGCGAGCACATTCTGGGTTTGCTCTCCGCGGAGCATGAGGATTACGCCTTCGACCGCGTCGTCATTTTTCTGGAAGCCGAATTCTCCCAGACGCGGCGCGTTTCCGATGGTTACTTCGCCGATATCGCGGATGTGCACGGGAACGCCGTTATTGTTTCCGACGACGATCGTTCCAATATCTTCCGTCTTGGTCACCAGGCCCAGGCCGCGCACGTAGAAAAACTGCGAACCCTGCGAGTAGAACCCGCCGCCCGCATTTGCGTTGTTCGCCGCCAGCGCCGCCAGCACTTGCGGCACCGAGATGTGGTAGCTGTAAATCCGGGTGGGGTCGAGCAACACCTGGTATTGCATCGTGGTGCCACCGAAGCCGGAATCGTCGGCTACGCCCGGCACCGATTTATAGGCTCTTTCGACGACCCAATCCTCAATCGTCTTCAGTTCCTGAGGGCTGCGATCCGGACTTTCGAGAACGTAGCGGTAAACCAGGCCGGAAGGACTGAACAGCGGCGATAAACCGGGCGTCACGCCTGAAGGCAGTTGCACGTCCGCCAACCGTTCAAACACGACTTGGCGAGCGAAGTAATCGTCAGTGCTTTCCTGGAACGTCAAGATGACGTCGGAAAGTCCATACAGTGATATCGACCGCATTACAGCCATGTGCGGCGCACCGTTCATCTCGACTTCAATCGGCAAGGTCACCAGCCGCTCGATTTCCTCGGCCGCGTGACCTGGCCATTGCGTGATGATCTGAACCCTCGGCGGCGATAAATCCGGATAGGCGTCCACGGGCATGCGCTGGAAGGAGAGAGCTCCCGCCACGATGACGAGCACGACCAGCATCAGGACCAGAAAGCGCTGGCGGAGGGCGAATTGAACGAAATAATGAATCATGATGTTTTTGCCCTTGGCTCAGCGTTGCAACGAGTTCTGAAATTGCACGAACAGGCTGCCGTCTCCGACAATTTTGTCTCCCGCTTGCAATCCTGATTGGATTTGTGTTTTCCCGCCCTGGCTCTCGCCGATTGTCACCATCCGCCTGGCGAACTGATTGCTGCCCGTTTGCAGATACACGTACGGCATATTTTCGGAGTCGCGCAGCACGGCAGTGTCGGGAACCAGCAGCGCGTTTTGAATCATGCCCGCGCGCAACAGCGCCGTCACATACATGTCCTTCTTTAACCGCTCGCCGGGATTGTTCGCCTCAATGCGCGCTTGCAGCGTCCGTGTGGTCGGATCGAGCGCCGGCGCAATGTATTGAATCTTGCCGCGCACAACGCCCGGGTAAGCTTCGTTATCGATCGTTACTTCGTCGCCGACGTGCACATTCGCGACATCGTTCTGGTAGATGTTGACGAGCACCCAAACCCTGCTCATGTCCGAAAGTGTGAAACATTGGGTCGCGCCGCTCTGCAGCAATTGTCCGGGTGACACGAGCCGCTCGACGACTTCCCCGGCCTGCGGCGCCAGCAGCGGCAGCTCGGACGATGGCGGACTGGTCACGAGGCTTTCCGGGTTGGAGATGCCGAGGACCCGGATAGCCTGCTCGCTTGACTGCAGGTCGGCCTCTGCCTGCGCTCGATTCGATTCAGCCTGTTCGAGGTCAGCCTGTGAGATGGCCTTGTGCGCCAACAGGTCTTGTGCTCGCTTGAAAGACCTGTCCGCAAGCTGGAACGCGTCGCGCGCTTTCATGTAGGCTGAACGCAACTGCGAATAGTCCGGGCTGGTGACGTAGAGCAGCGGTTGACCTGCCCGCACATGCTCGCCGGGTGTGACCAAAATGCGGCTTACCGGACCTCCCACCTGCGTGATCACCGGCGTGGTCAGGAAGTTGTTATAGGCGACCGCGCCGGTGAGGCGCAGAGTGCGCACCAAAGGCGCCTGGGCGACCGTGTAAATCTGGATGTGCGCCATCTGGTCGGCCGGCAGGGAGAACAACTCCGCCTTGCTTTCCGGGCTTTCGGAGGTCGAGAACGACGTCATTTTGTTTGCCTGGTCGCTCGCACTGCCGCATCCGGCGAGCGCAAGCGCGACGGCTAGAGCCATGCCGAAAGCGGCGGAACGCCCTTTGCACGCATTTTGAATCCAGCTTGTATACTCCATTCTCATGGCAAGCTCCTGGTGCCCACGGCCTGGCGCAATTGCTCAAGCGCCACCATGTAACTGGCAAGTGACTGCCGGTAGGCAAACTCGGTCGCGCGGTAACTCCGCTCGGCGTCGAGATAGTCGAGCAGGCTGGCGGCGCCGCGCTGGTAGGCGTACTGGCTGATGTCGCGCGAATCCTCCGCCTGCTTCAGGTAACCGGACTGGTAAAGCTGCACAACCTCATCGTTGGTACGCAGACCCTCGTAGGCATTGGTCACATCCGTGAGGGCAATCGAGGACTGTTCGCTGGAAAGCTCCTGCGACTGCGAAATGGCGTATCGTGTTCGCGCGATTTCGCCCTGATTGCGGTCGAAGATGGGCAACTGGATGCTGCCGAACAGCGAAGCGGTGCTCAGATCGGCGACGTGCGTGTAATTGATTTGTGCATTCACGTCGCGT
>JBGPLJ010000407.1:0-2969 GCA_041486385.1 Steroidobacteraceae bacterium | reverse complement strand
CGTTGACCGCCTGGCGCAGGGTGCTGTTCTGTTCGAGCGCGATGCGAACCGCCTCATCGTAGGTGATGATGCGTGCATCCTGGGCGGCTGCAGGCAGGGTGATGCAAAGCGCGACGGCGGCAAGAGACAGACCGTTACTCATAGCGTAGTGCCTGGATGGGATCGAGCCGCGAAGCCTTCTGCGCGGGATAGAGTCCGAAGAAGATGCCGACCGCGGCCGAGAACGCCACGGCGATGACGACCGCGGAGACTGGAATGGCCGTGCTCCAGCCCGTCACTCGTCCGAGCACCAGGGAGCCCGCGGCCCCGATCACAATGCCGATCACGCCGCCGAGCGAGCTGATGACCACGCTTTCGATCAGGAACTGCGTCATGACATCCGACTGACGCGCGCCGATTGCGAGTCGAATGCCGATCTCCCGCGTACGTTCGGTCACCGAGACCAGCATGATATTCATGATGCCGATGCCGCCGACGAGCAGCGAAATCGACGCAATCGCGGCGAGCAGCCACGACATTACCTTGGTGGTGCTCTGCGCCGCGTCCGCGAGCTCGTTCTGATTGCGGATCGTGAAGTCGTCGTAGGCGTCCTCACCGAGTTTGTGCGATTCGCGCATGATCGCCCGGATTTCTTCCTGCGCCGCCGGGATATCGCTCGCGGAGTTGGTGCTTGCGAGGATCTGCCCGATGCGCGACCAGCCGCCCGAGCGTCCACTCAGGCGATTCTTCGCCGTGGTATAGGGAATGACCACGACATCGTCCTGATCCGTGCCGCTCGCCGTCTGTCCTTTGGGACTCAGCACCCCGATGATCGTGAACGGGACATTGCGCAGCTGTATCTGCTGCCCGACCGGATCCGTGCCGGCGTAGAGATTCCTGGCGATGGTCGCGCCGATCACCGCAACTTTCCGGGCGGTGCGGACGTCCGCTTCGCTGAAGAAGACACCGGACTGGGTCGTCCAATCGCGAATCACCTGATAATCGGTCGACACGCCATTCACTACGGTGCGCCAGTTGCCGGCGGGAGTAATGGCCTGTGACGGGGCGACGACCACCGGCGAAACGCCGGAGAGCAGCGTCGCCTCGCGCTTGAGCTTGAGCGCGTCGTCCTCACTCAGCCGATTGAAGGTGCCGGCGCCCTGACTTACGCCGCCTGTTGTCGAGGTGCCCGGCGTAATCACGATGAGGTTGGTGCCGAGATTCTTGATCTGATCGGCAATGCGTGATTGCGCGCCCTGCCCAACGGCGACCATGACAAGCACCGCCGCCACGCCAATCACGATGCCGAGCATCGTGAGGGCCATGCGCAGCTTGTTGCGCAGAATGCTCTGCGCCGCGACCTTGATGAGGATGACGTGATTCATGATGCGAGCCTCGGCGCCGCCGCGAGCGTGGCGTCCCGCGTCATCATCGCGAGGTCGTCGGCGGCGCGGCGGCGGTCGTGCACGAGTTCATCGCGAATGATGCGGCCGTCGCGCATCTCGACGCAGCGCTTGACGTAACGCGCCATGTCCGGCTCGTGCGTCACGAGCACTATGGTAATGCCCTGATCGTTCAGCTCCTGAAAGAGCGCCATGATGTCGACCGATGTCTTCGAATCGAGATTTCCCGTCGGCTCGTCGGCGAGCAGCAGGCGCGGCTGCACCACGAGTGCGCGCGCAATGGCGACGCGCTGCTGCTGACCGCCGGAAAGCTCGCTCGGTTGATGATCGAAGCGATCGGCGAGCCCAACGCGCGCCAACGCCTGCGCCGCCAGCGCTTTGGTGTCGGCGAAGCGCCCTTGCCGATCGTAGAGCAGCGGCAGCTCGACGTTGTCGAGGGCGCTCGTACGCGCCAGCAGATTGAATCCCTGAAAGACGAATCCAAGTTTCTGATTGCGCAGATCCGCAAGCGCGTTCTTGTCGAGTTCGTTGACCAGCACGCCATCGAGCAGATAGGTACCCGCTGTCGGGGAGTCGAGACAGCCGATCACGTTCATGAGCGTCGATTTCCCGGAACCGGACGATCCCATGATGGCCAGCATCTCGCCGGCTTCGATCTTGAGGTCGATTCCGCGCAGGGCATGGACCTCGTTACTTCCAAGATAGTAGACGCGGGTAATGCCATGGATGTCGACGAGCGGAGCCGTCATGTTGCGCTCAGAAGGCGCCGGGTGGCCGGGGGCCACCCTGCTGTGGCGTCGATTGAAAGGGACTCGAGCTGGTGGCGGTCGCCGCCGCCAGACTGCCGATAATCACCTGCATGCCTTCCTTGAGTTGCGGCGAGTCGACCTGCGTGCGCTGACCGTCAGTAATGCCCACAGTCACGCGAGCACGCTCGAGCTTGCCGTCGTCATTGAGAAACCAGACGGCATTGGCATTGTGACCGCCACCGCCGTTGCCGCCGCCAGTGCCTTGCCACCGCTGCGAACCTTGCTGCCCATTCGCGACTGCAGCCGCGGGACGCGCTTCGCCAGCTGCCGGCTGTTGAGTCTGCGGAGGGTTGGCACCGAGCTTCACCAGCATGTCGCGCGTCGGGCGGAAACGAAGTGCCGCATTCGAAACCAGCAGCACGTCCTTGGCCGAACCGGTCAGAAATTCCACGGTGGCCGTCATGCCGGGCAGCAGCTTGCCGCCGGGATTTTCGACGCCGACGACGACCGTGTAGTTGACGACGTTTTCCTGAATCTTCGACTGCAGCCGCACCTGCTTCACGATCCCGGGGAATTTCTGCGTGGGGTAGGCCTGAACCGAAAACCGGATCGGCTGGCCCTCCTTGATCTGACCGATGTCGCTTTCGTCGACCGACGCGAGAATCTGCAGGTGCTGGAGATCGTTCGCGATGAGGAAGAGCTGCGGCGCCGAGAGGCTCGCGGCCACCGTCTGTCCGACATCGACGTCGCGCTCGACCACGACGCCGTCGATGGGCGCGAAGATCGACGTATACGCGAGATTCTGTCGAGCACGGTCGAGTGTCACCTGCGCCGACTT
>JBGPLJ010000406.1:0-2991 GCA_041486385.1 Steroidobacteraceae bacterium | reverse complement strand
TCGCCGCCACACCGGCTTTCGCCGCGCTGTAATTGGTCTGTCCGGCATTCCCGTGGCGTGAGATGCTCGAGATGTTGATGATCACGCCGCCGGAACCCAGCTTGACCATTTGTTCGGCCGCTTCGCGCCCGCAGAGAAAGACACCGGTGAGATTCACATCGATCACAGCCTGCCACTTCTCGAGGCTGAGCTTGTCGGCAACGATCCCGTCTTTCGCCTTGATCAGGAGGCCGTCGCGGATGATGCCCGCGTTGTTGACGAGGACGTCGAACCGGCCGAAGTCCTGTGCAACGGCGGCCATCGTTCGGTTGACCTCGGTCTCGGCTGTAACGTTGACCGTGTAAGCGCGCGCTACGACATTGTGAGCGGCACAGGCCGCTCGCGCTGCCTCGAGATCGGTCGCGTTGACATCGAGCAGTGCGAGGTTCGCATTCAGTGCGGCGAAGTGGAGCGCGATCGCGCGTCCGATGCCGCGGCCGGCACCGGTGATGACGACGGTCTTTGCTTCAATCTGCATCGGTCGGCCCTCACTCCCAGTCGCGTTCCAGCCGGCGTGAGCTGAGTACGAAGAGAATCGCGCTCACGACATAGAAGCCGGTGACCGCAAGGATCGCATATCGCAGCGAGTCGGTGCCGAACCGTGCCCGCAGGGAGTCCGAGAGGGCGCCAATCAGAAGCGAACCCAGCCCGAGGCCGATGAGATTGTTGATGAAAAGAAAGATTGCCGAGGCGACCGCGCGCATGTTGGGCGGCACGAGATGCTGGACAGCGGAGATCGTGGGCCCCAGCCACACGAGACTGAGCGCGGCCGGAACGACGAACACGATGAACGACCACGAAAATGTCGTTGCGAGCACGCCATAGGCATAGAACGGTAGGCAGAGCAGCAGCGCCGCGGCTGGAATCAGCGCGTAGGCGGACTTGCGCTTCGCACCGAAGCGATCGCCAAGCCAGCCGCCCAGCCACACTCCGGCGACACCCCCCACGAGACAGATGCTGCTGTAGTAGTACGACATCTGCAGCAGCGTCATCCCAAAGCTGCGAATGAAGAACGATGGCAGCCAGAAAAACAGTCCGTAGCCGGTGATCGAGCTCGCAGCGGCAGCAAAGGCGAGTCCCCAGAACGAGGGCTTGCGCGTCAGAACGCTGACCACCTCGCGAACGGTGGGTGCCCCCCGCGCAGCAGCAGCATCCAGGCCACCGCGTCTAGGCTCACGCACGGTCAAGAGCATGAGCGGTGAGACCGCTACACCGACAAAACCAACCAGCACAAAAGCGGCGCGCCAGCTGACGGTGCTTGCGATGACGCCACCGAACAGAAGTCCGAGCGCGCTGCCAATCGGTATTCCAAACGCATAGACAGCGAGTGCGCGTGCGCGCTGCGCGGGCGGAAAATAATCCGCAATCAACGAATACGCCGGTGCAACGCCGCCGGCTTCACCGATGCCGACGCCAAGCCGCGACGCGAAGAGCTGCCCGAAGTTCTGCACCAAGCCACAAGCGGCCGTGAATGCGCTCCACAGCCCGAGCGCAGTCGTCATGATCCAGACCCGGTTGAAGCGGTCTGCGAGCCAGCCGATCGGGATGCCAAGCGCCGTATAAAAGAGTGCGAAGGCGGTGCCGCCCAGCAGTCCAAGCTGCGTGTCGGTCAGGCCGAGCTCCGCTTTGATCGGTGGCACCAGCACGCCGAGGATGATGCGGTCGAGGAAATTGAAGATGTAGACGAGGAGGAGAACCCCGAGCACATAGCCTGCGTAAGCTCGGCTCGCAGGCTTCGAGGGACTCATGGAAAAGCCCGCGCCAGCAGGTCGTCGATCGCCGCCAGCACGCCCGGTTCCCTGAGCGTCGGCACGTGGCCGCGGTTGGGCACTTCGATCGATTGAAGATCCGGCTTTTCGCGCTTCATGCGCGCGAGTGTCTCTGAGCTCAGGATGTCGGAGGTCGCGCCACGAATGGCGAGCACAGGCTTGCCTCGCAAAGCGGCCCACGTTGCCCAGAGATCCGCCGGAGGGCCCGAAGCCGCGCGCAGAGCGTCGCCAATCTTCGGATCGTAGTCGGCGACCACCTTGCCCTCGGCGTTCTCTCGATAGGAGGCTTTCGCATAGTCGAGCCAGTCGGCGTCCTCGAAATCCGGATAAGCGAGACCGTAGTTCGTTTTCACTTGCGCCGCGGCCTCGCTCCAGTTGCCGGGCGATGCGCGAAGGCCCGCGTACTGGCCGATACGTGCGATCCCGGCGGCTGCGACTTCGGGCCCGACGTCATTCAGCACGATGCCGGCGACACGATCGGGTGCTGTGGCTCCGAGCGCCATCGCCAGAATTCCACCGAGCGACGTGCCGATGATCGCGACCGGTTCGCGAGCTTCATCGGTCATGAGCTTCGAGACATCCTGGTAGTAGACCGCCGGTTGATAGTTCGACCACTGCGGATCCCATGCGGAGAAGCCCCGGCCGCGCAGATCCGGTGTCAGCACGCGGTAGCGGCGCGCGAGATAGTGCGCGAGCGGCGTGAAGTCGCGAGAGTTTCGGGTGAGCCCGGGCAGGCAAACGACTGTCCCGGCGGGGACGGGCGATCCGTACTCGCGGCAGAAGAGCGTTAGCCCATCGTTTGAGAGGTAATGGAATTCGCGGTAGGCGTGTGTCATGCGTATTCGGCGCGTAGATCGCGCTTCAGTACCTTGCCGTTCGGATTGCGTGGGAGCGACTCTCGCAAGACAACACGGCTGATGCGCTGTTGTTTGCCGACTCGTGTATTGGTCCATTGCATGAGTTCGATTTCGGTCGCCGGCGGCGCTCGCTGCACGACGACAGCAAGCGGCGTCTCGCCCCAGGTCGGGTCGGGCACTCCAATCACGGCAACCTCGTTTACGGACGGATGCTGGAGCATGACCGCTTCGATATCGGCCGGATAGATGTTCTGGCCGCCCGAGAGAATCATGTCCTTCTTGCGGTCGACAATATAGAGAAATCCCTCATCGTCGAGGCGCCCGAT
>JBGPLJ010000405.1:0-3013 GCA_041486385.1 Steroidobacteraceae bacterium | reverse complement strand
TTTCACCCCCCACGCCTGGCGGGGCCGTGGCCGCCCCGACCGCGACCAGACACCTTAAAACCCCCGCGCCGGCGGCTCGCCAACGGCCCCACTGCGGCGTTTTCTGATGAGCGCCGAGAACGCCTCCCCACCGCACGCCCGATAATGCCCCGCTTTTTTCTGATGCGCGTTTGCGCTGTAAGCGCGAAGGAGATCCACCCCCTCAGCCCGCCCAATACCCCCGGATTCTGACACCGGTACCGGGCGGGGGCGCGATGCGCGTTCAATGTGCGGCTCCTGCCGTCGTGCGCTAGCATAAGATGTTCCGCGCCCCGGAGATTTTCGATGCAGCAAGCTTTCATCGCGCCGTCCATTCTGTCGGCGAATTTCGCGCGTCTCGGCGAGGAAGTGGACAAGGTGCTGGCCGCCGGCGCGGATATCGTGCACTTCGACGTGATGGACAATCACTACGTGCCGAATCTCACGATCGGCCCACTCGTGTGCGAGGCGCTGCGCCGTCACGGCGTCAAGGCGCCGATCGATGTGCATCTCATGGTGAAGCCGGTCGATCGCATCGTGCCGGACTTCGCCAAGGCGGGCGCCACCTACATCACGTTCCACCCGGAGGCGAGCGAGCACGTCGATCGCACGATCGAGCTCATTCGCGAGAACGGCTGCAAGCCGGGCATCGTGTTGAATCCCGCCTCGCCCCTCACGCTCCTCGATTACGTGCTCGACAAGGTCGACATGGTATTGCTGATGTCGGTGAATCCGGGTTTTGCCGGACAGAAATTCATTCCCGGCGTCCTCGGCAAACTCGCCGAGGTTCGCCGGCGCATCGACGCGGGTTCACACCCGGTGCGGCTCGAAGTCGACGGTGGCGTGAAGGTCGACAACATCGCGGACGTCGCGCGCGCCGGCGCGGACACATTCGTTGCGGGCTCGGCGATCTTCGGCAGCTCCGACTATGCCGCGACCATTCGCGACATGCGGCGGGAAATCGCTCGCGGCTCCGCCGCCGCGCGCAAGGCGGGATAACTCCGGCCGGATAAGTCGGGCCGGATAAGTTCGAAAATAGCCCGCAAAATGACCGCGGCCGCACCAGGCGGCCGCGTTTCACATGCCACTGCGCCCGCAGGCGCCGCTCACCAGTCGTCGTCCTCACTCTCATCCGCTGCGGCCACTTCGGGCCGCGGCATTCTGTTGCTGTTGTCCTTCATCATGCCCTTCGGCGGCACCGCGACCGGGCGTGGACGCGCCTTCGGCCGCGCGTTGTACACAACAATGGTCTTGCCGCTCGCCTTCAACAGGCCTTGCTCTTCCAGCACCTTCAATACGCGGCCGGCCATTTCACGCGAGCAGCCGACGAGGCGCGACAGCTCCTGGCGGCTCACCTTGATCTGCATGCCTTCTGGATGGGTCATCGCGTCGGGTTCGCCGCAGAGATCCATGATGGCGTGAGCAACGCGGCCCGTGACGTCGACAAACGCGAGATCACCGAGCTTGCGATTGGTGCGGTCGAGCCGCGTGGCAAGCTGTGTCGCGAGTTCAAACACGAGCCCCGGACTTTCCGCAGCGATCTGACGGAAGCGCGGATAGGTCATTTCGGCAAGTTCGCACTGCTGGCGCGTACGTACCCAGGCACTGCGGGTTGGCTGTTCGTAAAAGAGGCCCATCTCGCCGAAGAACTGGCCCTTGTTGAGGTAGGCAAGGACCATTTCATTGCCATCCTCGTCCTCGATCATCACTTCGACCGAGCCGCTGATGATGTAGTAGAGAATGTCCGGGAGGTCACCGGCGTGAATCACGACGGTCTTCGACGGCACCGTGCGAATACGGCAGTAACTCAAGAAGCGGTTGATCGCGGGCAGGTCGGTGAGAGGTTTGACGGCGACTTCTTCCATTAGACACTCCTGCCGGCGCTCGAAGGGGGATGAGCGCCCTGCTTGATCCCCCGCGTTTTTATTACATAAGCCTCTCTGCCGCAAGCAGAATCGTCAAATCCAGTACGCCGTACGCGTCATCACCCGCGATGTCATCCGCATTGCGAAGCGTATGAACGATGGCAACGGCGCGCCGCCGGCGTTAATCGCCGCTTGCCCATGCCGCACTTCATCGTCCTTCATGACCTCGAGAATTCTCCGGCTGCGCGCATCCGACGCGGGCAGTTTTTGCAGATGCTCAGCGAGGTGTCCTTCCACCTGGTGCTCGGTTTCAGCGATGAAACCAAGGCTGATGCGATCGCTCAGCACAGCTGCGGCGACGCCAATTGCGAACGAGCCCGCATACCAGAATGCATTGAGCCGGCTGGGCCGCGCCTGAAGTTCGCGGAGCCGCGACTCGCACCAGGCGAGATGATCCTGTTCTTCGCGGGCGGCATCGAGCATCGAAGCGCGTGTCGCCGCATCGCGCGCCATCAGCGACTGGCCGCGATAGAGCGCCTGCGCCGCGATCTCGCCACTGTGGTTGACGCGCATCAGCCCCGCAACATGGCGGGTTTCCGCCTCGCCGAGGACCGGCAGGGGTACTTCGGAGCCCGGATTTGGCCGGCTGGCGGGAGAATCGGCTGTCAAAGTCCTAAGTGCTTGACCTACCGAGCTAATCAGCCGATCCAGCGGGGTCAGGTCACGGACGTCCATACACATATTATATAGGTCCTTTGGCGCCCCTCCGAGGGCCTCTTTCCGGGGCCGGCGCCGGGGTCCCGCCATAGTGCCATTGAAGCCGTTTCCCGCTTTGCAAACAAATAGTTGCTTAAGTACACTTGCCGCCCTTTTTGCACCGGCCCCAAGCTCTTAAAGACATGACAACGGTATTCGCCAAAGCCGGCACCGTGCGCGCTGACTGGTATGTCGTTGACGCCAGCGGCAAGACGCTCGGCCGCCTCGCATCGAAGCTCGCGCACCATCTGCGCGGTAAACACAAAGCCGAGTACACGCCGCACGTGGACACGGGCGACTATCTCATCGTGATCAACGCTGAGAAGATCCATGTCACCGGCGCGAAGCTCGAAGACAAGATGTATCACCACCAT
>JBGPLJ010000404.1:0-3023 GCA_041486385.1 Steroidobacteraceae bacterium | reverse complement strand
CTTAGCGTTTGCTCAACGGTCTGTGGAACGGGCCACCCAGGAAAGCAAACCGTGTTTCGGCGACTGATAACCATTGCGATTGTGTCATTGAGCCTCGTCGGTCTCGCATTGCCGGCACTCGCCTGTTCGCTGTTCGCGGTCCGCGGCGATTGCTGTTCCTCCGCTTCATCGTCGTGTCCAAGTGGCGATGCGACTGTGCAAACCGTGCAGGCCAGCAGGACTACATGCTGTGGTCTGGAATCGACCGACGCGCAAGTGCGGATCACCAATACCGCTCGCGCGGCAGACGAGCGCGCCCATCCGGGCTCACCCACTAACTTTATATCAAACGCGAATGAGGTAACGCCGGCAGACCGGCGTCAACCGCTTCTCTACGCTCACTCCGCCATCCAGCCATCGCGCGACGAAGCGAAGCGGACGTACCTGTATACCGGTCGTCTGCGTCTTTAGATTCTCTCCTCAAGCGACTTCGTTGGCGTAACGCCAGCCGTCTCCTTGCCATCGTTGATTCGCCGCCGTTTCGGCAGTCGTGCGACATCGCACGCCGCGCCTTGATTCGCCGGCGACTCACGAGCATTCACATTCTTGAGGGAATCGTCATGAACCGATCTAAATACACACTGGCCGCTGCCGGACTCGTCGCGGCTTTGGCGACGGGTGCCTTTGCACTGACATCTCTTTCTGCAACCACGCCATCCGCCAGCGCGGCCGCCGCTGAGATGAAAATGCCCACGACGCCTGCAGAGCATTTGGCCGAGGCCTCCAAATATGACAAGGAAGCAACGGCACTTGAGACCAAGGCCGACCTCCACGCAAAGATGGCGGCCAACTATCGCGGATTGATCAGCGGCGGAAGCAAGCAAGAGACGACTTATCGCAGTCTCGCAAGTCATTGCCAAAGGCTTGCCGACTCCTACCGCAGTGCTGCGCTCGAGGCGCGCGAGATGGCCAAGTCGCACCGAGAGATGGCTCAGTCGATGTGACGCGCGAACTCGGATCGGGCCGGCGGACGTTCCGGCCCGATCCGCTGCAGGCGTCTCGCCTCATGGGTGAATGGTCAACTCTGATTGCCGCCTCCTTTGGCGGGCCGAATCAGCGGAGACTCCGCATGTTGTGGTTTCAAATAATCTCGATCGCGATGGTGTGGCAGTTGACAGGAGCGGCGGAGGGAGAGGTTGCGCCCGCTGCGCCGCTCAGTGTACGTGCGGACTCATCTGCTACGGCGGACATCGCTCACGTCGGTCGCTCTGCGGCGAGCACCGATGCGACCGAGGAGCAAGCCGCGGCAGAGAGCTACATCGCGAATCTCAACGCGCTGATTGCCACACGTATCATTCCCGACATTCGTCGCGGGGTAATCGCTGCTGCGAAGACAAGACCTCCCGGTCTGACGATTGAAGTGACGGACGAGCCGTCACCGTACCGTATCGGAGCGCGAGTCGATCCAAACGGCGCGCTTCGGGTTCGCCTCAGCATCGGGTATATGACGATGCACGATGCGGCGCTGGACGCCGTCGCGCTGTCGGCCGCATTAAGCCTCCCGGAGCAGCTCCGGAGCTATCTCCCGTACCAGCTTGCGCGCGCGCGCGTGAATGAGCTCCGCCAGGTTCGTGGCGAGTCTCGACAACGTGCGATGAACTTCGCTCAATTCGCCCAGATCGACCCTAAGTTGACGCGGGCGCTGCTCGCGCAGAGCGCGTTTAGACAGCAACGTGATCGTGTCGAAGTTGACTCACTCGGCTGGGTTATCGCTTACCTTCTGGTGCGCGTGGATCCAAGGCTCGGCGGGGCGTCGTCGCCGCTCATGCACGATGGCCGAGCCGCCGCCCGCCTTGCGGCCTCGTCTGGTTGGTTTCCGGTGCCGCCAATTGCAACGGCATTGGGCCTTGCGGAAATGTCTCGCTCCACCTCGGCTCAGGCGAGCGAACGAAAAACCCTATGTCGCGCGGCGAATCTGGTTGAGGACGGCGTCCGAACTCTCAAGACGAATGAACCCTGGCGTTCCCGAGTCGGGCACGAGCTGACCCTGCGGCGTCAGGTCACGGATATTCAGTCGGGTATCGCGCGAATGCGCCACGATGGCCATTGCGAATCGGGTGTTACAGCATCCTTGTGATCGGCCGGCGCGCTCAGGCAATTACGGGAGCCTTGCGGCGGGACGACTCCCCAATCTCCAAAGTACAAACACCAGCACCCCGGTCAATAGTTGGGCGATGACGATCTCCCATGTGGCGTAGACACCCAACAGATCCGTCGTCCAGCCCCAGGGTGTGACTGTCACGAAAAATGTTCCTGTTTCCTGAAGCGCATGCAGTCCCTTGCCGGCGAGGATCACGGCGAGAATGACCATGAGCGCGGATGACACGCTGAAGATCTTGCGGATAGGAAGCTTCGCGCTGTACTTCAACAACAGCCACGAGAGGGTGGCGAGCCCGGCAACTGACACGACAAGGCCGAGCGCCATCGCTTGAACGCCTTGAGCGCCACCCTCGAGCGTGATGGCGCGCATGAAAAGTACGGTCTCAAAGGCTTCACGGAAGACTGCCATGAGAGCGATTCCCGCCAATCCCCACAAGTTGCCGCCCTGCAATTTGTCCTTCACCTGCACTTCAATGAAGTGTTGCCAGCGCGAGATTTCGGTTCGGCTGTGCAACCAGAATCCGATGTAGAGCAACACTTGGAGTTCCCAGGATTTAGTGGACACGCTATAGCATCAGCGTAGCGAGCAAAAGAGGAAGGGCGATGTCCACTCGACTCAGTACTGGAAAGGTTCGCCGGATCTACGAATTCATCAAGGCCAATCGCGTAGTGTCCAAGAACACAAATGACACTGTTCGGGTCATCAGGCGGCTGCGGGGTGGTAAAAGTTGAGCATCCCGCCCAGGCGCTGGCGCCGTTGGATCGGGTGACAGGGTGGACCGGTGGCCGGCTGGGGTTGTAGGAGTCGGTTGTTTAGCCTCTGATGATTGCGCTCGGTGTGATAGTGCGCCATGAAATGGCGGAGCGCGTACCGAAGCGAGGCT
>JBGPLJ010000403.1:0-3028 GCA_041486385.1 Steroidobacteraceae bacterium | reverse complement strand
TGCTCGATGTGTCCGAACGCTTCGTCGCCCGGAGGCGCTACCGGCGCCGGCGGCGGCTCTTGGTTGCAAGCGGAAAGAATGAGGCAGGCGATCGCGGAAAAAACAGCAGGTGGGCGTATCACGGAAACACCTCGACGGACGGGGCGCCTATGATGCCCCGACTCCCGCCAATAGGCGATTGCGGCGCACACTTCTTTTTCATGCGTTCTTAACGTGTGCCCGTGACCGGGGTCTCACGATACTGTCACTCCGGGCCCAGCCCGGTGCGAATCCAGGGTCAACCGGTGGGAACCCTCGCGCGTTGCAGGTCGAACCGACAGCAGCTCAGCCGCTCATACGCTATGTTGAATCCCCACACGCTCATTGCCGTTCATCGCTTTGGACTGGGTCCCCGGCCGGGCGAACTGGCGTCAATCGGCGACCCCCGCGGCTGGCTCGAACAGCAGTTGCGCGGCTCCTATCAGGCGCCCGCGCAGCTGGCCTCGCTGTCCTCTTCAACCGACATTCTGGGCGCCTTCATCGATGCGCGCCGCGAACGCCGCGAGCAGAAGAAAGATGGCGGCGATCCCGTGCAGCAGACCGTGAATCTCATCCGCGAGCTCGTGGTGCCGCATTACCTCGCGCAGGTGCATGCGCGCACGCGCATCGCGGCGACCACCGACGCTCCCTTGCGCGAGCGGCTCGTCTATTTCTGGAGCAATCATTTTGCGGTGTCGATCGACAAGCCGATCGTCTCCGGCATCGCGGGCTCCTACGAGAACGAAGCGATCCGCCCGCACGTGACCGGCCGATTCGTCGATCTGCTGCTCGCCGCCGAGCGGCACCCGGCGATGATCGCGTATCTCGACAACGAGTTTTCGATCGGGCCCAACTCGCGGCTCGCGACAATCGCCGCGCGGCGCCTCAAAGCGCAGAATCGCAAGATCGACATCAACGAGAATCTCGGGCGCGAAATCCTCGAGCTGCACACGCTCGGCGTCGATGGCGGCTATACGCAGGCCGACGTCACGAGTTTCGCGCGCGTGCTGACGGGCTGGTCGATCGGCGGCGGCCAGGGCCGTCTCGCCGAAGGCAAGCCCGGCAGCTTTCAGTATCGCGAGAACGCGCACGAGCCCGGCTCGCACGTCGTTCTTGGAAAAACTTACAAAGAGTCGGGCGAGGCTCAGGCCGAGGCGGTGCTCCGCGACCTGGCGAATCATCCTTCGACCGCGCGGCACATCGCGCGCAAACTCGTGCGGCATTTCATCGCCGACGAGCCGCCGCAGGCAAGCGTCGACCGCGTGGCTCACGCGTACAGCAGGAGCGATGGCGATCTGCAGCACGTGTATGCCGCGCTCATCGCTGAAGACGCCGCCTGGAATCCAGCGCCGGCGAAATACAAGACCCCTTTTGAATTCGTCGTGTCCGCGCTGCGTGCGCTCGCCGTCGATCCACCCGATGCGAAGAAGATGACCGGCTCCTACGAGGCGCTCGGTCAACGCACTTACAGCCCCGGCTCGCCCGCGGGCTGGCCGGACACGGCGCACGATTGGGATGGCGCGGACGCGCTCATGAAGCGCGTCGAGTGGTCGCTCGCGTACGCAGAGCGAGCGGCAGCGCTGAAAGATGCACGACAGGCCGCAGCCGATGTCTTCGGCGACGCGGTCTCGGCGCCGACGCTGCGCGCGATCGGACGCGCGGAATCGAATGCGCAGGCGCTCGCGCTCCTTTTCATGAGTCCCGAGTTTCAGCGGCGCTAACGGAGAATCCCATGTTGAACCGAAGGCACTTTGTCGCAGGCGCGGTGACCGCAGCGCTCACGACGTGGCGCTTGCCCGCATTCGCGGCGTCGGCCACCGACTCGCGTCTCGTCGTTGTGATTCTGCGCGGCGCGCTTGACGGTCTTGCCGCCGTACCGCCCATCGCGGATCCGGATTACAGCTCCGTGCGCGGCGCGCTCGCGTTCACGGCAGGCACGGGCGAGAACGCCGCGCTGCCGCTCGACAAACTCTTCGGCTTGAATCCCGCGCTCCCCGGCCTGCATCAATCGTTCAAGGACGGCGAGCTCCTCATCGCGCACGCGGTCGCATCGCCGTATCGCGAGCGCTCGCATTTTGATGGGCAGAACGTGCTCGAGAACGGCGGCGGCGCGCCAAACGGCAGCGCGGACGGCTGGTTGAATCGCGCGCTCGTGCATCTGCCGCCGAGCCCGACGCGGCGCGAGCTGGGGCTTGCGCTCGGACAGAACGTCCCGCTCGTGCTGCGCGGACGCGCGGAAGTCGCGAGCTGGGCGCCCTCGATTCTGCCAGGCGCGAACCGGGACTTTCTCGATCGTCTCGCCGATCTCTATTCCGATGACCCCGCGCTCTCAGGGCGCCTCAGCGAAGCGATGAATGTCGCCGACATGGTCGAAGCGGATGGCGACATGGCCGCGAAGTCCGGCGGCGAGGCCATGAAGCCCGCGCGCGATGGACTCGCGCGACTGAAACAAATCACCGCAAACGCCGGCCGCCTGCTCGCTGCCGACAACGGACCGCGCGTCGCTGTCTTTGACGCAACCGGCTGGGATACGCATGCGAACGAAGGCACCAGCCAGGGCGCGCTCGCCGTGCGGCTGCGCGGACTCGATGAAGCGTTGAGCTCCCTGCGTGGCGCGCTCGGCCCCGTGTGGAAGCAGACCGCGGTGCTGGTGATGACGGAATTCGGCCGCACGGTTGAGATCAACGGCTCGCGCGGCACCGATCACGGCACGGCCACCTGCGCGTTCCTCGTCGGCGGCGCCGTGAATGGCGGCCGGGTGATCGCCGACTGGCCCGGCCTCAGGACCGCCAACCTCTACGAGGGCCGCGACCTCAAGCCCACGCTCGATCTGCGGCGCGTGATGAAAGGCGTGCTGCAGCAACACCTTGGCATCGATGCCACCGCCCTCGCTCGCGACGTCTTCCCCGACTCCACCGGCGTGGCCCCGCTCGACAACCTGATCCGCGCGTGAGTGCTCTATCCCCTCTCACCATCTATTCCCTCTCCCCCTCTATTCCCTCTCCCCTTT
>JBGPLJ010000402.1:0-3080 GCA_041486385.1 Steroidobacteraceae bacterium | reverse complement strand
GAAGTGATGTGGACGGAAAAGTCAGCGTCCCCGTTTTTCCTCTGCACGTTTTCTCATGAGCGCCGAGGAACGGCCCCTCGCCGGACGCCAAAATAACCCCGGATAGTTGCACCGGCACCTGCCGGGGGTATGGGGGCTACGGGCGGTGGGGGCGGGCGAGGTAGTCGCGGCTTTGCATTTCGGTGAGGCGGCTCACCGTGCGCCGAAATTCAAATTGCAGTCGCCTGCCCCGATAGAGCTCCTGAATCGGCACGGCGGCTGAGAGAATCAGATTCACGCTGCGATCGTAGAGCTCATCCACGAGCGCGATGAAGCGGCGCGCGGCGTCGTCCAGCGTCGCGTCAAACGCGGGCACATCCGAGACAATCGCCGTGTGAAACTCGTGCGCGATCTCGATGTAATCGTCCTGGCTGCGCGGCCCCTCGCACAGCGCGTGGAATGCGAACCACACGACGTCCTTGCTGCGGCGGCGGTAGGCGATGGGGCGGTCCGCGATTCTGAGTGTGCCGCTGCCATCACCAGCATTCCCCGCAACGGCGACGAAGGCCTGCGCCAGACGCTCGTCGGCACCGGGCAGGCTGTTCAACTGAAAGATCGCCGCGCGCTCGAGCTGGCGCAATCGATAGTCCACGCCGTGATCGACCTCGAGCACGTCGACGTGTGTTTCGATCAGCGCAATCGCTGCCAGAAAACGCTGGCGCTGCAGCCCGTCGCGATACAAATCGCCGGGAGCGACATTCGATGTTGCGACCAGCGCGACGCCGCGACGCAAGAGACCTTCGAGGAGCGTACCGAGCAGCATCGCATCAGCAATATCGGTGATGAAGAACTCGTCGAAACACAGGACCCGTGTGCGGCGCGCAATGCGGTGCGCGATGACCTCGAGCGGATTCGCGCGATGTCGCAGTCGTCCGAGATCCATGTGCAATTCGCGCATGAAGCGGTGAAAGTGGCTGCGCTGGCGTTGCGCAAACGGCAGGCTCTCGAAGAAAAGATCCATGAGCAGCGTCTTGCCGCGGCCGACGCGCCCCCAGAGATAGACGCCACGCGGCGGCGTGATCGCCGCACGGTCGGGCATCCAGTGCAGGAGCCGCCGGCGCCAGAATCCGAACGAGCGCTGACGCTCGATGAGTTCCGTGCGCAGGACCTCGAGGCGCGCGACCACGGCTTCCTGCGCGGGGTCGCTCACGAAACCCTGCCGCGCGATCAAAGCCGCGTAGCGCGCGGCGAGAGTTGGGCCCGTCACGCGCGCAGCCGCTCCCTCAAAGACCCTGGTAGTTCGGACCCGAACCGCCTTCCGGCGTCACCCAGTTGATGATCTGGTATGGATCCTTGATGTCGCAGGCCTTGCAGTGCACGCAGTTCGCCGCGTTGATCTGCAGCCGCTTGCCGCCGGCGCCGTCGTCGATCATCTCGTAGACGTTCGCGGGGCAGAACTTCGTGCAGGGGTTGCCGAATTCCTGCACGCAGCGGGTCGCGCAGATCGACGTGTCGGCGACGTGCAGATGCACCGGCTGCGCTTCGTCGTGCGTGGTCGCCGCGAAGAACACCGATGCGAGCCGATCGCGCGGCGCAAGCGTGCGGGCCGTCCAGCCGCGATCCGGCGATTCGTAACTGTCCAGATGTTCGGTCGCGGCATAGCTTGCGTGGTTGGCGAGCGTCCACGGCAACGCTCCGGCGGTTACTGTTTCGAGCGCAGCATTCGCAAGCCCAAACCACAGGCCGCGCTTGAACCCCGGCTTGATGTTGCGCACTTTCTTCAGTTCCTGTCCGCCGGGCGAGGCGCGCCACTTCGCATCGAAGCCGGCGCTCGTGCCTGTCAAGGCGTAGTGCTCGGCGGCGAGCACGCCGGAGCGGATCGCCTGGTGGAGGCCTTTGATCTTCGGCACATTGAGCACGCCGCCGGCGTCCCCAATGAGGAGCGCGCCCGGCATCTCCAGTGTCGGCAGCGATTGCCAGCCGCCCGCCACGATCGTGCGCGCGCCGGCCGAGATGATCTCCCCACCCGCGAGCAGCGGCAGGATGCTTGGATGGTTCTTGAATTGCTGAAACGCCTCGAAGGGCTGGAAGCGCGGATCTTTATAGTCGAGCCCCGTAACGAAGCCGACGTACACGCGATTCTCGGTCAGGTGGTAGACGAAACTGCCGCCATATGTGTGGCTGTCGAGCGGCCAGCCGATCGAGTGTTCGATGCGGCCCGGCTCGGCGCGACCGGCGGGCAATTGCCACAGCTCCTTCATGCCGAGGCCATAGGTCTGCGGCGACTTGCCGGCGTCGAGCGCGAATTTCTGGATGAGCTGCTTCGAGAGGCTGCCGCGACAGCCTTCGGCGAGCATGGTGATCTTCGCGTGCACGTCCGCGCCAGGCGTATAGCCGGGGCCTGGCGTTCCGTCCTTCGCAAGGCCCATGTCACCGATGCGAACTCCGCCGACCGATCCGTCAACCTTGAAGACTGCGTCGGCGGCGGCAAAGCCCGGGAACACATCGACGCCGAGTTGCTCGGCGCGCGCACCGAGGAGCTGCGTCAGTTGTCCGAGCGATACGATCACGTTGCCGTGATTCTTCATCAGCGGCGGGTTTGGCAGGCGCCAGCGTCCCTTGCGGGTGAGGAAGACGAACTCATCGTGCGTCGCCGGTACGCAGATCGCGGGCGGCGAATTGCGCCAGTCAGGCAGCAAGGCATCGAGCGGGCCGCATTCCATGACTGCGCCGGACAGGGCATGCGCGCCGAGCGCCGAACCCTTCTCGAGCACGCACACGCTGACGTCGGGTTTCAATTGCTTGAGCCGGATCGCGCAGGCGAGCCCCGCCGGCCCGCCACCGACGATGACAACTTCATACTCCATCACGTCGCGGTCAGTCATCGTTGTCGTTCACTCAGGTTCACTCAGGGTTCGCTCGCGGGCGGCCGGCAAAGGCGGCGCAAAATCTAGCATAACGCACGATGCTTAGCGTTCGCTCGGCCAAGCTGCTACGGTTATTGCCTGTCCGTGGGCTTGCCTGCGGGACTCATCTGGTTGACGCCATGACCACGATCAAGCAAGAGGATTTCATCGCGACCGTCGCCGACGCGCTGCAGT
>JBGPLJ010000401.1:0-3091 GCA_041486385.1 Steroidobacteraceae bacterium | reverse complement strand
TTGATCGAGCGCGGCGAGATACTGCTCGATGACATTGCGAGTCGATTCCGGCGGCGACTGCGTCAGCAGGTATTGAAATTGTGAGCGCGCGCCCGGCGCATCGCCGGACTCGTAGCGCGCGCGCGCCAGCTCCATGCGCGCGCCGAGAAACGCCGGGTCGACGGCAAGCACCCGCTCGAGACTGAACACGGCCTCGCTCGCATGCCCGCTGTCGAGCGCAGCGAGCCCCAGCATGTAGTCGTAGTCCTCACTTCCACCCAGTTGCGACTCGAGTGGCGCGAGCAATTGATAGGCGGCATCGCCCTGATGCGCGTCGAGCAGATCCCGTGCTTGCTGCAAAGGATCATTCGATGTTCCGGCAGCGAACACCGTGGGTGATGTCGAGATCGCTGTGAGCCCAGCGACGAGCACAATCAGAAGAGCGGCATGAATGGAATGGCGCATTGCAGCCTCTGTAACTTTGAAGTCCTGGCCAATGGGGTCGATTGGTTTCCAGGGCCTTTCACAGCGTGCAAGCCTGCTGTATTGCCGGGCGCCCGCCAGCGACCGACTTCACATATTCCGCACGTTCACTTGCTCTCAAACACCCAAACACCGTCCCAGCCGGCGCCTGGCTCAGCTGTGCGGAAGTGGCGAATGCGCTCGAGATACACCTCGTACAGTGTCTGCGGATCGGCGCGAACCAGCGCAACGATCCGGCGTTCGGCCTCGTCCCAGCGCTGAGCTCGATAGTCGGCGAGCGCGGCTGCGAACGCACCTGCCGCCTCGGTAACCGCAGCACTGACCTCGTTCTTGAGCCCAAGGGGCTCAAAGATGGCGATCGGTTCGTGCTTGCCCTTCACGCGCACCCAGTCGAGTTCTCGAAACTCGATCTCTGGCGCAGCGGTCGCGGTGTTTGCGCTGACGACGATGCCAACGCCGTATTGTTTGGTGATGCCTTCCAGCCGTGAACCGAGATTCACGGTGTCGCCAAGGACGGTGTAGGCGATGCGAAAGCTCGAGCCCATGTTGCCCACGTTCATCAGACCGCTGCTGACGCCGACTCCAATCTTGAGCTCCGGCCAGCCTCGTGCGCGAAATTCCGGGGTCAGCTCCCGCATCTTCGCTGTCATGGCGAGCGCCGCAAGCACGGCGTCGCGGGCGTGATGCTCGTTGGCAAGTGGCGCACCCCAGAACGCCATCACGGCATCGCCCATGTACTTGTCGATCGTGCCGCGGTGAGCCTGGATCACACCGGTGATCGGCGTCAGGAATTCGTTCATCAGCTGTGTGAGCGCGCGCGGCTCGAGCCCTTCGGAGATCGTCGTGAAGCCGCGCACATCGGAGAACAGCACCGACATCTCGCGGCTCTCGCCGGCGAGGGACGCCTCGGTCTCATTTTCATCGAGCTCGCGCACGATTTCGGGTGGCACATATTGGCCGAAGATGCGCGACTGACGGCGCTTGCGCCGCTGCTCGATGAAGTAGCCGTAGACGAGAAGGAGCACCGACTCGATCATCATGAATGAGACAAGCGATGCGAGCGGCAGCACCGCGCCATACGAGATCCAGGCGATGAGATTCACGCCGATGACGACGGTAAGCCCCGTGCCGATGGCTGCGACCACGGCGAGCGGTGAAAAGCGCGGCAGCCACAGCGTCGCGAGCAGCGCGATCAGCACGAGTCCGATGATTTCGTAGCTGCGTGCAAATGCCGGCGTGAAGCGGACGGAGCCGTCAAGAATCCCGGAGATGAGATTGGCGTGCGCCTCGACACCCGGGTAGTCCTTGCCGACGGGAGACGCGCGCAGGTCGTTGAGTCCCGGCGCACTCGTGCCGACCAGCACGATGGCGCCCTTCAATACGCTGACATCGGCGGTACCACGCAGCACTTTGGTCGCCGAGACGTAGGGAAAGCTGCCGACGCCTCCAAGAAAGGGCGCAAGAACAGCCCCATGGACATCGACGGGAATCTGCCGCTCGCCGATCTGCAGGTAACGGAGCTGCGGGACCCTGGCGCTGCGATCGGCGAACGCGAGCTTGATCGGCGGCGTATTCATTGCGAGCCACGCGCACGCGAAGCCGAGTGATGGATAGAAGCGTCCGTGGTAGCGCTGGATGAGCGGCAGGCGCCGCACGATGCCGTCGTTATCGGTCAGCGGTTCGTCGAAGAAGCCGCCGACGCCCGCATTCTCCTGCAACTCCTTGAGGTTGCCGACGAAGCCTACCGGCGCGATCCAGGGCACCGCGGAAATATCGATGCCACCGAGCTCAATAGCTTTCGGCAACACGTTGAGCTCGGCGGGTTCGCTCGGCTGCAGGCTTTGCTTGAAGACGAAACCCAGCACCACGTCGCGCGCGATCAGCGACTCGGCGAACAGGCGATTCGATTGGAAATCCGCGCGCCTCTGCTCAAGGCGCGCGCGCAATGCGGGAGTAGCAATCGCAGGATCCTGCTGCAGTTCATCGATGAGGGTAAGCGCACTTGACTCATCGCGCTCCGGAAACAGGACGTCGAAGCCGACGAGCTTGACGCTGTAATCATCGAACAGGCGATTCACAAGCGCGGCCATCTTGTCGCGCCGCCAGGGCCAATGCCCTTCGGCGGCGAGACTCAGGTCGTCGATATCGACGATGACAATTCGTGGATCGACCGTGCCCGGCGCGCTCAGGCGCACGCGCTGATCGTAGAAGATGCCCTCGAGGCGCTCGATGAAGACGAGGCGCGATATCCCGGTCGCGTGAGCGAGGAACAGAGCGAGCGGCGCCAGTGCCAGCAACACACGCGCCGATCTGCGGGTCCATGGCCGCAGGCGTTCACTGAGAGGAGTGCTGAACCTCATGGGCGGAACGCATTAGACCATGGACCACCGCCCGTTGCCGACCGGGTCGCGCCTCGCGCATCCACTGCGCGCATCAACCGGTCGAGCTAACGATAGCGTGCCGATCGATTCTGTCGCGGTGCCGATTGATACCGGCGCGGCCGGCTGTCGGGCCGTGCGCCGCGCGGCGCTGCTGCCGACGCGGGCCGCGAATGGTTAGTGGCAGCGGGCACATGGACGGGCCGTTCAAATGCCGGCGTCTCGAGTACTGGAATGTGATGACCCAGCAC
>JBGPLJ010000400.1:0-3103 GCA_041486385.1 Steroidobacteraceae bacterium | reverse complement strand
GCCTTCCAGTACCTCGATCCCGCCCGCGAGACTGAACTCGCGCAGGGTCGCTGCCAGTTCGATCGCAAAGTAATCGTCCTTGTAGTTGAGCGGATTACCGGCGTACTCACGCTGCGTGGCGTAGGCCGCTGTATAGCCGTATTTGATCCCCTTGAACGCATGCTCGCCTGCAAAACGCAATCCGACCGTGCTCGATGAATCCGTCGGCGCCTTGTTCAGGTCGAGCAGATACGCGAACGCCGTCAGCTTGCCGGGCGCGGTCTGATACGAGACGTTCGCGAAAAAGGTCGGTCCTTGATAGATCCCGACCGGAGAGTTCTCGCCGAACACCCGATTGACGCGATCGATATAGGCGAGATCGACAGTCAGATTGTGAATCGAACGATTCGTGACGCGCAGGGCATCGAAGGTCTGCTCGTTCTGCCGCCAGCCGCTCGCACCGATGAATCGCTGGTCGTCGAGATTCATGCGCTGCCGGCCCAGCACCAAAGTGGTCCCGGGAATCGACGTGTTGGTGAGCTGCAGTCGATTGAGGGCGTAGTCTTCCGGGTCGGCCACGATCGGATACTGCGTCTTGCCGTTAACGGTGCTGTTGTAGTCGGCGTCGAGCGGCCACACCAGTTCCGCTTCCGCGAGCAGCTGCGTATCCCACAACTTCCCGGTTTCGAAGCCGAGCCGCCCACGCAGAGTGACCGCACGCGCATCCTGCACGATCCCCGTCTGACGCACCGTCTCCGACCGCAGGCGCAGATCGATGATCGGTTTCGTCGCCTCGATGACCTGTTCGAGACTCGTCCCCTCCGCCCACACCGGCGTCTGGGCCAGGATTGTGATTGCCGCTACGCTGGCCGCTGCATACATGGGGATCTTCACGGTTGAACCTTTGTGGACGTTATCGCGGACAAAACCCGCATGAATTCTGGATCGAGCACAGCAAGCTCGGACGTACGCGCGCGAACGACGCCATCGGCGTCGAGCACGGTGATGATCGTGGAGTGGCTGAAACCGCCGCCCGGCAGCTCGCGATAGCGAAAGCGCAGGGCCGCCGCGAGTTCGCGCACGCTCGGTTCCGCTGTACGCGCCACAATCCAGCGCGGATCTTCCAGCTTGTTGTCCCGGGCGAATTTGCCGAGGGCCGCCCGGTCATCGTGCACCGGATCGAAACTCACGATGACAGGCCGCAAGTTCTGACGCTGCTCGGCAGTGAGTGCGGCCTCCATCCGGCGCATGTTGAATGCGACGGCCGGGCATACGCCGCCGCAGGACGCATAGAACATCGAGATGAGAACGGGCCGGCCGCGCAACTGATCGAGCCTCAACCTGCTGCCGTCCCGCGCGGTGAGCCTGGCCTGCAATTGATACAGGGAATCCCCCGGCAGTGCCGGCGCGTTCGCCGCAATGCTCGTGCCCATCAGAATCAGCAGCAGCAGCGCCGACAGGTATTTCATTTTGCCTCCGCGGCACAACGGAAGCCCAGGTTCGCCGTTGTGTAATTCGCTTCCAGCGAACTCAGGAACGCAATGCGCATGAGCACGGCGTAGTTTTCGCGATCCTTGGCGCTGAGCGCGCCCTCACCACAGAACTTGGCGCGATCGGCCCCACCCTGCTCTCGGCTGTCGTTGCTCACGAGAAGCGCGTTGTAGTCGAGCACCCATTCCCACACCAGGCCATGCAGATCGGAAACACCGTAGTAGTTGGCGGGCGCGCCGCCGACATCGGCGAGCCCCGCCGTGGACGGCCGCGCATACCAGTCGAGAATGCGCTGGCGCCACGCTGGATCGCGCCGGGCATCGGGCGAGGTTTCGCTCGCCGCCGCGGCGTACTCCCACTCGTACCAATTGGGCAACCGCGCACCCTGCGCCTCGCAATACGCTTTGGCAGCGAACCAGCTGACGTGCGTAACTGGTTGCGATGACCCGGCCGCGGGTCCGAGATCGAGCGGCCCGCGCCAGTGCGCAAGATACTGACTATCCGCCAGCAGTTGCGGCGCAAGGTCGCGACGCCATTGAGCGTGCGCACGCACGAACCCGAGAAACTGAGCGTTCGTGACGGGCTTGCGATCGAGGAGAAAGCGCCGCACATCCATCGATGTGATACCAGGACCCGGCGGCAGCACCGATTCGAATTTGCCGGGCCCGATCGCGACGCGCTCCGCGCCCGCAGCGACGCTCGCGACCAGAACCAGCAGCGCTGTCAGCTGGGTTCGCATAACGGGTGGATCACCGCGCCGCGCCCGCAGGACGCTTGGTCGCCGCGCGTACCTTCGCCACCTCGTCGCTGGTCACAGCTTCGCCCTGATTGCCCCAGCTGTTGCGCACGTAGGTCAGGATATTCGAGAGGTCGTGGTCATCGAGCTGACTCATCGGCGGCATCACCGAGTTGAACTGCTCGCCATTCACGGTGACGGAACCCGTCAGCCCGTTCAGGACGATACCGATCGCGCGTTGCTTGTCCGCCATCAGGAAATCCGATTTGGCGAGCGGCGGGAATACGTTCGGCAGGCCGGTGCCGGTCAGCTGGTGACAGACCGAACAGGTTCCGTTGAAGAGGACCGCGCCCGCCTTGATCTGCTCTGCTTTTGTGAGCCTACCTGCGGTGTGCGCGGCTGCGGCTGCGCCCACGGCGCCCGAGTCCGCAACATAATCGCCCAGATAGGTTGAATCGACTTCCTTGCCGGAATAGATGTCTTTGCGCTCCGGCCCTTCCGCTTTGAGGATGGCCAGCGCACCCTTGTTGAACGCGCGGAAGATCGAGTGATCGACGAGGATGTAGCTGCCCGGCACCTGCAGCTTGAACTGCGCGATCACGGCGCCCCCGGCTGGGATCAGCGTCGTCTGCACGTTTTCCTGAAAATGCGTGCCCCCCTCGAACCAGACTTTGTCGAAAATCTCGCCGATCACGTGAAAGCTCGACACAAGATTCGGCCCGCCGTTACCGATAAACAGGCGCACGGTTTCGCCGGTCTTGGCGGTCAATGCGCGGTCACCCGTCAAGGAGCCTTCCGCACCATTGAAGAGAACATAGGTGGGCCGTTAGTCGTTGGCCTTCTGCATATCGATGGGCTGGTGACCCTTCTCGAGTTTATTTCGTATGGTGTATAATT
>JBGPLJ010000399.1:0-3118 GCA_041486385.1 Steroidobacteraceae bacterium | reverse complement strand
GCCCACTTCTCTTATTTCTTTATTCCTAAAAAATTCGACCCGCTTAAAATGGGGTAAGACCCCTTGGGGTCTGCCCCCACAGGGTCTGACCCCAGAGGGGTCGTATATGCGCGCCGACTTAAGGTCTGGTCGATATCAAAAATCCGGGACGACGTTACGCCTGATGTGGCTGGTGATTGCTGTTCTGGTAGCGTCCTTTGCATCAGCCAAAGAGTTTCGGCTGTCTCCCTACTACGCAGCAAATCTCATCGGCGGAATGATGATGGGGCGACAATATGAACTCTTCTACTTTCCCCAAACAACGGCCCATTCTGCCAAGGTCTATTTGGGTTCCTGTCAAAGTCACACCGGATCAGGTTCCGAGACTTTCGGTTTCTCCGATGCAGGTAGTTGCTTCGGCGTATCCGAATCCGGTCGAGCAATCGTCTACCTTCACAGCAGCGAAATGGCCGCGCAGCACCACAGACCAGTCAAGCCCGGCGGCGCCTATATTCACTCGGTGGACGGAGGAGACCGACTCATCTATTCGGACGATCTGGTGGGGCAAATGTCGGCGAAGCCTGAAGGGTCCGATCGTATCCACCTTTCCTGGACGAGCAGTAAAACGCCCAGTCGCACCGGTGCTCTTTGCGGGCAGTACATCGTGTTGACCGCCGACGGGACGGAATTCGTGCGCGGTAAAGTCGATGCACACTGCGCCTACGAATATTAGTTCTTCTGAAGTAAGGGGAGAGGGACTAATCCTTTCCCCTCACATCTCCGCGTAAGCCTTTGAATTGTAAGTTGCCACCCTGCGGCCCCGCCCGTAGAATGCCGGCCGTCGTCGCGTACAGCACACTCTAATAAACAGGGGCCCGGCGCCGCCCGATCGGGCTCCGGCATGCGGAAGGTTGACCACTTCAACTCACCGGCTTTGCCATGGATTTCTGGCACTCATCTTCATTGCCGCAGCCGCGCACGCGGAGCCCTGGCTCGCGCCCGGCAACGTCGGCCTGCGCAGCGATCTTGAGATTCTCGCGGACCGCGGAATCATCCATAGCCCCATCACCACCTGGCCGATCTCCTGGCCGGACGTCGCGCGCGATGTACTCGCCGTCGATGCCACCGCGAATCTCGACGCCGTGACGAGCGCCGCGCTTCAACGTGTTCAAAGCGCCGCGCGTCGCGCGATGCGCAGCCACGACCCGCAGTTCTCCGCGACGGTGCGCGGTGCCGCGAAGCCGATTGAACTGCGCACGTTTGAATCGACACCGCGCAGCGAGGGCGAGCTCGATCTCGCCGCGAGCTGGATGAGCGATCGCTTTGCCGTCAATCTTGAAGCGACCGGCGCCGCGAATCCGAGTGACGGCAAGCACGTTCGCGCGGACGGTTCATACCTCGGCGTCAACGTCGCAAACTTCATGATCTCCGCCGGCTACCAGGAACGCTGGTGGGGCCCGGGCTGGGAGGGGAGTCTCATCCTCTCGAACAACGCGCGGCCGATGCTGGCGTTCACCATCGAGCGGAATTATTCCGATCCTTTCAAGTCACGCCTGTTGCATTGGATCGGGCCCTGGCGTGCGAGCCTCGTCTTCGCGCAGATGGAAAGTCATCGCACCGACTTCGACAAGACGCGCTTCTTCGCCGCGCGCGTCACCTTCAAGCCGCTCAAGCAACTCGAGATCGGTCTCTCGCGCAGCGCGCAGTGGTGCGGCGAGAGCCGGCCCTGCGGCGCGCACGATTTCTGGGAGCTGCTGATCGGGCACGACAACAACCAGCCACTCAATCAGCAGCCGGGCAATCAGCTCGCGGGCTACGACGTGCGCTGGGCTTCGAGCAAGTTGCCCGTCGCGCTCTACGGCCAGGCGATTGGCGAAGACGAGGCGGGGTACCTCCCGAGCAAATTCCTCGGTCTACTCGGCGCTGAGTCCTGGTTCGCGCTGGCCGGCGGCACGTTGCGCGCCCACTTTGAATATGCGGACACCGCCTGTGAATTTACGCGCCAGCACCCGCAGTTCAACTGCGCCTACGAGCACTCGATCTACACCGCCGGCTATCGCTACTACGGCCGCAGCGTCGGCCACTCGCTCGACAGCGACGGCCGCATGTATTCGTTGAGCGCACTCTGGACGGACGCGAAGGGCCGAAGCTGGCAATTGCTCGCTCGCCGCTCGGATCTCAATCGCGACGCGACGTCGCCGCAGCCCGGCCATCCGCTGGCAACTCTTGCAACGAAGGTCGACGACATCGAGCTGCGCCACTCGCGCTCAACGCCCTGGGGCGACGTGACGCTGGGCCTCGGCCACGACAGCGCAAAAGACCCGCAGCCGATCGGAGTCGACACGGGCTTCCGGGCATTCATGGACTGGAGTTATGGTTTCTAGTTTTCTTATCCCCTCTCCCCATCTACTCCCTCTCCCCTTTCAAGGGGAGAGGGCTGGGGTGAGGGGATTCGCTGGAGGGTTAGGGTGAGGGGGATTCGAAAGTGATTCAAAGAGCCCGCGTGCGACCCGCCGCAAAATCTTCTCGCGCCTCGGCTGCGGCCTTGTCGAGTCTGCCTTCGCGCACGTCCGCCTCAATCTGCGTATCCCAGGCAGCCCAGTCCTGTTCGAGCATCCAATCGCGCAGCTCCGCAAACTCCGCCTGCGACAGCTGGCGAATCTGATTCTCAATATGCTCTACAGTGCTCATGCTGACTCGAACATCGCGACCGCGACCCGGCGCGCCGTCATGGATTTCCGCGTCGACCTGATCCGCTCGACCTCGTGCAGCGTTTGCGCCGTAAAGTACGATTCCCCGCAATGTCGACAGCTGAACATGGGTATGCCCTCAATCACGAGCATGTCTTTGCCGTGGCCGAATAGCCGGCTAACTTGGCGTTGCCGGACGCCCGGACGCCCGCACGACGCGCAGCGCTTAGTCGACGCAATAGACGGTGATGACAAAGATGTCTCCGGTCGGGCTGATTTTGATAACCGATTCGGCTTCCTGGCCGTCGAAGGTGCTGCCGCGGATGACCCATTTGACTTCGCGAGTCTTGCGGTCGCGTTGGTGCGCGACGACCGAACCGGTGAGGATGACGCTTTCGAAATCGCGGCTCGTGAGGTTGTCATTGTCAAGTACTTCGGCGGCGTGGATG
>JBGPLJ010000398.1:0-3126 GCA_041486385.1 Steroidobacteraceae bacterium | reverse complement strand
GTGTACGGTTGCATCCACTCGGCGCCCTTCAGGCGGCTCTGAAACGCCGTCGATGACTTCACACCCGGCAGCCGCGCCGCCAGCGCGCGACTCGTTGCAAGGCACTGCGCGCGGTAGCAGCCGTGATTACCCGAGCGTACCTGGTCACAGCAGTCACTCAGGCGGCAGTCACCTCCGGATGTTTCCGCCGCAGCCCGCAGCTGCCGTACCGGCAGTCCGTGGTAACTGAAGAGCAGATAGTCGGACCTGAACTCGGCAATGTTCGCGCGAATGCGTGCGGCGACGGCATCGAGGTAGGTGGGGTCGTCGAAGAAGGGGCCGACGACACGCACGGAAGGCAAGTACGGATATTTCCGCAGTGCGCGATAGAGTTCACTGACCGCCGTGCCGGCGCTGGCCGATGCATATTGCGGGAACAGGGGAATCACGACGATGTCGGTGACGGCGTCGGCCAGCAATTGCTCGACCACGTCCGGAATCGACGGATTACCGTTACGCATGGCGTAGACGACCGGCACTGCACCGAGGCGCGAGCGCAGACCCGCCGCCTGGCCGTCCGTATGCACGAGGAGCGGCGATCCGCGCTCGGTCCAGATTCTCTGATAGAGCCGCGCGCTCTTTGGCGCGCGCAACGGCACGATGACGAGGTGCACCAGAATCTTGCGGATCACCGCAGGTAGATCCACGACCCGCGGATCGTCCAGAAAAGTTCGCAGATAGCGGCGCAATGCCGCCGCCGTCGGCGCATCCGGCGAGCCGACGTTCAGGAGCAGTACGGCGGGCTTGCCATGGCCGTTCATGGAGCCTTGAAGAGATAGCCGCGCCCGCGCGCGGTCACGAAGTGAATGGGCTCTGCCGGGTCGCTCTCGAAGAGCTTGCGCAGGCGCAGGACAAAATTGTCGACGGTGCGATCCGTCGGAAAGACGTCCATGCCCCAGACTTCCTCGAGAATATCGATGCGCGTCAGTACGCGATCGCGATGCCTGACGAACAACTCGAGGAGCTTCAGTTCCTTGTCGGTCAGGGAAATCTCGCCCTCGTTGGTGAGCGCGCGCCCGGTGTCGAAGCGCACCCAGAGCGCACCACCGAAATCGAAACGCATGGGCGGCGGCAGATCGCCGTGCGCCCGGCGCAGCAAGGCGCGCACTCGCGCGAGCAATTCCGGCACATCGAACGGCTTGGTGAGGTAATCGTCGGCGCCACAATCAAGACCGCGCACTTTGGAGGAAGTCTCCGCGCGGGCGGTGAGCATGAGAATCGGGCAGGTGATGCCCTTGTCGCGCACGCCGCGCGTCAGCGAGAAGCCGTCGCCGCCCGGCAGCATGACGTCGACGATTGCGAGCGCCAGAGGTTCCGTCGACAGGGCCCGCAGACCTTCGGCAAACGTGGCGGAGGAACTGACCGCAAAGCCTGCGTGTTCGAGATTGAGAACGATGAGGTCGCGCACCAGCGGCTCGTCCTCGACGACGTGAATTCTCTCAGGCACGCGCGAGGCTCTCCTCGCCGGACAGGGGAGTCTCGGCAGCAAGCGGCACCGACAAGACAAAGACGCTCCCCCGCTCGGGGCCTTCGCTCGCTGCGCTCAATTCGCCGCGCATGTCGCGCGCGAGCTGGCGCGAGAGATAAAGGCCGAGCCCGCTGCCGTGGGTGGTCATGCCTTCTCGCTGCTGGCGCGAGAACGGATCGAACAGCGCCTCGGCATCGGCCGGCGCGAAGCCAATTCCCTGATCGCGCACCGAGAGCAGCCAGCGACCGTCGGCGACAGCGGCAGTGAGCGTTACCGAAGCGCCGCCATACTTGCGCGCGTTGTCGAGAAGATTTTCCAGCACGACACGGAAAGCGTCGGCATCGACATGCAGCGCCGCGGCCGGCCCCGGTTGCCACGACACGGCTTCCTTGCCCAGCGTGTTGCGCCGGTGTTCCAGGATTTCACCGACCAGCGCGTTTGACGAATGGATGCTGGCCGACAACTGCGGGCGGGCGACGGCACGCTGATAGGTGAGAATGGTTTCCGCCAGATGTTCGAGTCGATTGCACTCGGTGACGCCCTGTTCCAGCAGACGGTTCTTGTGCTCCGGCGGCAGACTGTCGAGCTGCAGACTCTGCAACAGCGCGCGCACACCCGCGATGGGCGTCTTCAGTTCATGGGTCGTGAATTGCAGGAGGCGCTGCATGCGCTGGTTCGCGGCGCGGCGCCGGCGCGCGACGGCGAATAGAACACCGGCGAAGGTCAGGAGCAGTGCCGCTGCCAGCCCCGATTCGCCGGTGATCATGAAGAGCTGCCGCTCGGTGTGATGCGAGAGGGCATTGAGTTGCGTTGCGAGCATCCCGGAATCGGTCACTGTCAGGCGCAACTGCGCTTCGATCAGGCGATGCATTTCGAGGATGTTGTAACGGGTGAGGAGGGCCCACCAGGACATCAGCGCGCCCGAAACGATGAGCGCAGTCGCGAATGCGACCACGTCCAGATTATTTCTGAGCCAGGCCTTCAGACCGAGCAAAGGGTCCCTAGGCAACTTGCACCTCCGACGGCTGATGCGCCCGCCACAGCCATTCCTGATTGTCACTGCCGCAAGCTTCGCGAAATGCGCCGGCCTGCATGACAGTAAGCGTCGCCTCGATTGTGGCCGCAAGGCTCGCGTTGTCACCCGGCTGGCGTGCGGCGATGGCCCGGCGCCATCCGCCGTGGATGTCGAGCCCGAGGCAGACGTCGTCTCCCTGCACGAGGCAACCAAATGGCGTCGTGCAGCCGCCTTCCAGGCCCTGCAAGTATAGGCGCTCAAGTGTGGTCGCGTCCGCCGTGGCTCGGTGCGTGAGCCGGTCGAGCAGACCCTTCAAGTCAGCGTCAGCGTCGCGGCACTGAATGGCTACGGCGCCCTGGCCGGGCGCGGGTATCCAGACGCGCGGATTGAGGTCGAAGGCTGCGCAAGCCGACACATCGAGCGCAAGGCGCGTGACGCCGGCAGCCGCGAGCACGATCGCATCGTATTTGCCTTGCACGAGTTTCGATACGCGGGTCGGAACATTGCCGCGCAGCGGCTCCGCGGTGACATCCGGCGCGTACCGCTTGAGCAAGGCCGCGCGCCGTAACGAGGAGGAGCCGACGCGCGCGCCTATTTTGAGCGG
>JBGPLJ010000397.1:0-3140 GCA_041486385.1 Steroidobacteraceae bacterium | reverse complement strand
GCGATAGTGAATCAAGAGGACGACATGAAACATCACACGATAGGACCAACGTTCCGACGCGCGGCGCTGCTCGGTGCTTTCTCCGGCGCGTTGCTGTCCGCACTCGCCTTTGCGCAAACCGCGATCCAGAGTCAGGATGCGAACATCTCTGGCATTGTCGCGGAAGTTACCGAATGCAAGCGCGCAGACGGCGTGCTCAGTGTTCGCATGCGCCTGCGCAACACGTCGGGAGGCGACGTCACGGTAGACCTGATCGATAAGAACAACTACGACTCCTATTACATCACCGCAGGCAGCAAGAAATACTTCGTACTGCGTGATACGGAGAACAAGCCGCTGGCGCCGCAGAGCGATGGCGGTGGCGTGTCGGTCACGATCGCCAAGGGCGGCCAGTACGTGTGGTGGTCTAAATATCCGGCGCCGCCGAATGACGTGAAGAAGGTCGGCTACTACACGCCGATCACCCCGCCGTTCGACAGCGTCCCGATCACAGACTGAAATCGCGTTCCGGCGTGCAGGGGTGGCCATGATCACGACGCGCAAGGGTCTGGGCCTGTTGTTGCTCGCGTGTTTTTGCCTGGCCGCGGCGGCCGCGACGCAGCCGCCGAAAATCCTGAACGTCGAGGGCAAGGTGCTCGACATCGTCGGCGTTTCTCGCGGTGTCGAAGGAACACTCAAGGATCTCGGCGCCAAGGTCATCGGTCAGGAAATTGTGATTGAGCTCTCCGCCGATGTCTTGTTCGACTTCGATAAGTCCGACTTGAAGCCCATCGCCGTCGACTCGCTGACCAAGGTCGCCGCGGTGCTGAAGGGAATGCCCAATTCTCCGGCGACCGTCGACGGGCACACCGACGGCAAAGGCGATGCCGCTTACAACCAGAAGCTCTCCAAGCGGCGCGCAAATTCCGTGAGGGACTGGCTCGTAAAACAGGGCGGCATTCCGCCTTCGCAGCTGACGGCCCGGGGCTTCGGCATGACCCATCCGGTCGCGTCGAACACCAAGCCCGACGGCTCCGACGATCCCGAAGGGCGCCAGAAGAATCGCCGCGTCGAAATTCGCATCAAGAAGAGCTAGCGCGATGCCAAGGTCCTACTATCTCGCAAAGACAGTGCCGCTGGCCTTTGATGAAACCATCAGTCGAGTTACCGCGGCGCTCAAGAAAGAGGGCTTCGGCATTCTGACCGACATCGATGTGCAAGCCACCTTGAAGAGCAAGCTGGGGGCCGACGTGCCCAAGTACCGGATTCTCGGCGCGTGCAACCCAGGCTTCGCCCATCAGGCGCTGCAACTCGAAAACAAACTCGGCGTCCTCCTGCCCTGCAATGTGATCGTGCGCGAGGAGCGCCCAGGGCAAACCGAGGTCGCCGCCATTGATCCCGTTGCGTCGATGGAACGCACCGGCAATCCCAAGCTTGCAGCAGTCGCCGACGAGGTCCGCGTGCGTTTGCAGCGCGCGGTTGATAGCCTCTGAGTCAGTGTCCGGCACCGTAAAGCGGTTCCTATTGGTTTTTGGCGCTTGTTAGACTCCCGAGCCATCAAGTCGGGGGTTTCTGCCGTGTCGATCGATCCGTGATCCGCAAGTCCAAATTCGTCACCGCTCCCGTCGCCTTGTTCACGCGACTGCGACTCGCGTTGATGCGCCACGAGGAACTCACCGGCATCGTGTTTTGGGCGGCGCTGATCGGCGTGGCCGGCGCGATAGCGAGCGTACTGTTTCGCGAAGGGATCCGGCTCTTCGAGTACATGCTGACCGGTCACTATGGCAGCCTCGTGCGAGTCGCCGAGAGCTTGCCGCAATGGCAGAGAGTCCTCATCCCAGCTGTCGGGGGGCTGGTCGCGGGCCTGGTCCTGCATTTTGGTGAACGGGCGCTGCGCGCACCGCGCGCCGTCGACTATATGGAAGCCGTCGTCGTCGGCAATGGCACGATCAGGGCGCGGCCAACGCTCCTGCGCAGTCTCTCGTCGCTCTTCACGATTGCCTCGGGCGGCTCGATCGGGCGAGAAGGTCCGATGGTGCAGCTCGCTGCCCTCATCGGCTCGAAGCTCGGGAAACTCGTCGGCGCTCCGGTCCCACGTTTGCGGCTGATGGTGGCTTGCGGAGCGGCAGCGGGCATCGCGGCCGCCTACAACGCGCCGATCGCCGGCTCGCTGTTCGTCGCTGAAATCGTGATGGGCTCCATCGCGATGGAGAGCTTCGGGCCCCTGCTCGTCTCGTCCGTCACCGCGAACGCCACCATTCATCACTTTCTCGGCTATGGCGCGGTCTTTCAGGCGCCCCCATTTCAGTTCGTGTCGAACTGGGAACTCCTGCTCTATGCATTGCTTGGCGTGGTCCTCGGACACCTCGCGCCGCCATTCCTCGCGCTCTTGCAATGGAGCAGGAGGCAGATCGACCGCCTGGGCTGGCCCAAATATCTGTCGATGCTGCTGGGCGGCCTCATCGTCGGCGCTATCTCCGCGTTCGTCCCGCAGGTCTGGGGCAACGGCTATAGCGTGGTGAACGATATCCTGCATGGTGACCTCGCAGGTTGGCTGTTGATGCTGGTTCTGTTCGCGAAGCTCGCGAGCACCGCGTCGACCGTCGGCTCGGGCGCTGTCGGCGGCGTCTTCACGCCCACGTTGTTCGTCGGCTCGGCGATTGGAGCTCTCGCAGGCGGCGCTCTGCACCTTGCGTTCCCCGCGACCGTCGCAACGGGAAGTGCCTATGCACTCGTCGGCATGGGCGGCTTCCTCGCGGCGACCACCCACGCGCCGCTGATGTCGATTCTGATGATCTTCGAGATGACGCTCGACTATCAGGTCGTGCTCCCGTTGATGCTCGCGTGCGTCACCGCGCACTACACGGCTAAGGTCTACCGTCGCGGCGAATCGATCTATCACGACTCGCTGGCTGCGAGTGGCGGCGGCGACCCCGACGAGCAGGACTGGCGCCTGCGCACGGTTGGCGAGCTGATCAAGCCCTGCGCCGCCGTCGTACAGCGCGGAAGTACGGTGCGCAAAGTGCTCAACGAGCTGCCCAAGCGCCCCGTGGACGCCATCTACGTCGTGAACGATGACAAAGAGCTGCTTGCCTGGGCAAATCCTCATCGACTGCTCGACGACGTAACGTCCGGGCGCACGTCGGCGGACGCTGACATCT
>JBGPLJ010000396.1:0-3140 GCA_041486385.1 Steroidobacteraceae bacterium | reverse complement strand
TGCCACTCTAGGCGATCGTGCCCGCTGCGGCCGCGTGGCCGGTGGTTCGAGCTACTCACCGCTTGGCACCTCGCAATTGCCGCCATAACAATGGCCACTATCGCCATGGCCAGCATGGCCATGGCCGCCACGGTCGGCGAACCGCTGGTCGACGCACTGCATGAACTGCAGCGCGACGGTGTGCGGATCATCTTCAGTTCGCAAATCGTTTCCTCGAGTCTGCGGGTCATCGCGCCACCGAGCGGCGCGACCGACGCCGACCGACTGCGTTCGCTGTTGCTGCCCAACGGTCTCGATGTGCGTGCCGTGCCGGGGGGCGGCTGGGTCGTCGTCGAGGCCCGCAAGGTAGCCGTGGCGCTGGTGATCGTCGTCACTAGCGCCACGGATGGCAGCGCACTGCGCGGCGCCAGCGTGTCCGTTCCAGAAGCGCGACGAACGGCACGAACGGATCGGCTGGGCCACGCGCGAATTTCGAATCTGTCCGTCGCTTCCTATACGGTGGCAGTCCATGCTGAGGGGTTTCGCAGCGTAACGATCCTCAGGACGCAGGCACAGGCTTCCGCTCACGAGACGCTGCCGGTTCAACTGGTCCCCGCCGACGCACCGCTCGCAGACGTCGTGGTGCAGACAAGCCGCTACGGCATCGACACACTGAGTCTCGGCACCCGGATGGACCGCTCGCGCGCGGACCTCGAGGCGACGCCTGGCACGGACGAGGACCTGGCGCGCGCCCTGCAACAACTTCCGGGAACCGCCGCTGGCGGTTTTTCCGCGCGCACGCATGTGCGCGGCAGCCGCGACGATGAAACACTGTTCCGTTTTGACGGTGTCACGCTGGTCGACCCGTATCACCTGAAGGATTTTCAGAGCCTGTTCAGCGTGATCGACCCAGCGAACACCGACTCGACAGAATTCTGGACCGGCGCGTTTCCCATCCACTTCGGCGAGCGTACCGGCGCCGTCGTCGACATCGCGCCACGTAGAATCGCGGCGCGCACGGTCGAGGCCGGCCTGTCACTGCTCAATTCGAGTCTCCTCTTCGGCACGCCCTTTGCGCATGATCGCGGCACGGTCCTCGTCAGCGGCCGCATCAGCAATCTGTCGCACATCGCGCAATGGCTCGACCGCGACATCGGGGAACCGGAGTTTCAGGATCTGCTGGTGCGCGCAACCTGGAATTTCGCGGACCACACGGCGCTCGCGGCAGGCCTGCTCGGGCTCGAGGACTCCATCGACGTTTTTTCCCAATCGCGCTCACAGCAGGCGCGCGCCGACTACCAGGATTCCTACGCGTGGCTGCGTTTGCGCCACGAGTTCGCGGGGAATCTGACGAGCGACACCCTGCTGTCCCGGACGAGTCAACGCGATGCGCGCGCAGGAGCGCTCGCTCGCGCGGCGATCACGACGGGCGATCTGCACGAACAGATGCATTCGTACTTTGAAACCGCGCGTGAAGAAATCAGCTGGACGCCGCACGCGGCCTGGTACCTGCGCGCGGGAGCCGAGATCGTGCGCAATGCCGCGGACCACGATTTTACGGCCACCGCGCAATACCAGGCGCCCTTCTACCCGGGTCTCGTCACAACACCCACCCTCACGCGTGCGATCGAGGTGCCGCTCAAAGGCTGGACGGATGCCCTGTATGCGAGCGCGCGCTGGCAACCGGCAGCCGACACGACCGCGGAACTCGGCATCCGCCGCGACGGGCAAAAGTTCGACCCGGGCGCGCACGCCGCGCAGTGGAATGTGCGGGCCAACCTGCGGCGGCGCCTGAGCGCGGCCACGACGCTGCGATTGAGCTGGGGTCAGTTCGCGCAGGCACCCTGGGTGAACGAACTCGATGTCGCCGACGGCCAGACTCAACTTGCGCCTGTCGCACGCATCATCGAAACCAACCTGAGCATCGAGCACCTGTTCGATGCCGGCTGGTCGCTGCGCGCGGAAGGCTATGACAAGCGCGAGCATTCACCGCGCTACTATTTTGAAAATCTGTTCTCGCCGCTCGTATTGCTGCCCGAAATTGAAGTCGACCGCACGCGTGTCACTGCCAGCGGCGGGCGCATGAGTGGCGTCGAGCTGACGCTTGAAACCGATCGCTCGCACGAAATCAGCGGCTGGTTGAGCTATGCCTGGTCGCGGGCGGTCGACCGCATCGCGGGTGAGGACATACCGAGATCCTGGGACCAGCGCCATACCGTGCAGGCCGGCGTGCTCTGGTCAGCCGGCCGCTGGCAACTGTCCGGCATCTTCAACTGGCACTCCGGTTGGCCTTACACCCGGCTCACCGCGTCGACATTCACGTGGACCGACCCGGCGACCGTGGCGTTGGCGCTCGGGCCCCGCAACGGCGCGCGTCATCCCAACTTTACTTCCGTCGAACTGCGGGCGACCTATGTGTGGCCGCTGAAGACTGGATCGCTGCAGGCTGAGTTTGAATTGCGTAACGCCTTCGACGACAAGAATGCGTGCTGCCGTTCATATTCGGTGACGATGGCTGCAGACGGCACGGCAACCCTCAACGAGCAGACCGACAACTGGCTCAGTATTACGCCCCTGCTGGGATTGCGCTGGCGCTATTGAGGCGCAGTCCGAACGCCGCGCGGGCGCCCGCGGAAAAGAGACTCTTCGATTGATTTGACCGGCTTTGGCGGTCTAACCTGCATCATGGGCCCAGGGGCCGGGCAGCCGTCTGGTATGCGGCCGCCGTGCTCGCGTTGCCGCGATGGCCTTGTAATCTATAGCGAAATCTGATTTGCACCCTTGCCGAACCCATTCCCCATGGTCCGATGCTGAGCGCTGACGGAAGTCCACCGCTGACTATGCCGACTCACGGCCTTGCCGCGCGATCCCGAACACAGGCGACGGGTCTGGCGTGGGCAATCGGCATCCTGGCGTGCCTTATCTGGTTCGCATTGCTCGGGGCACGTCCGTTGTTCCGACCTGATGAAGGCCGTTACGCCGAAATTCCGCGCGAAATGGTGGCGAGCGGCGATTGGCTCGTGCCCCGCCTCGACGGCGTGGTGTACGTCGAAAAGCCGCCCCTGCAGTACTGGCTGACGGCCACGTCTTATCGTGTTCTCGGCGAGCAGGTCTGGTCCGCGCGACTGGTGCCGGGCCTCGCCGCCGCCCTCGGCATCCTG
>JBGPLJ010000395.1:0-3140 GCA_041486385.1 Steroidobacteraceae bacterium | reverse complement strand
GACTGGTCGGCCGATCGTCTGTTGCCGGATTTTCTTCGGGCCGCGGATTCGGGCGCGGTCCTTAGCGTTCGCCACCCGGACGCGACGCGGCCATGGCAACACGTGCTCGATCCGCTACGCGGCTATCTGGCCCTCGCCGAGCGATTGCACCAGCAGGGCCAGCGTTTTGCCGGCGCTTGGAACTTCGGGCCGCATCTCGACGACTCCCTGCCTGTGCGTCAGCTGCTGGATGCGGCGGCGGCATTGTTGCCCGGCACCGCATGGCAGTGCGCAGACGGCACCTTTCCGCGTGAGGCTCACACGCTCAAGCTCGACAGCTCCAAGGCGCGCGCCGAGCTGGGCTGGGCGCCGCGCTGGCGCCTGAGGAGCGCCTTGGAGCAGACCGTGCGCTGGCACCAGTCGTGGCGCGGTGGCCAGGACATGCACGCTTTCAGCCTGGCGCAGATTGACTTGCATGACGGCGCTGCGACTGAGGCGGAATAGGTCTTGGTGCGTCTGCTCAGCTTCGAATCGACTGCGCTCGCCGGACTGATGCGTGTGCAGCGCCAGCGTTTGGAGGACGCGCGTGGCTTCCTCAGCCGAGTATTTTGCGCAGACGAGCTTGCCGCAGCCGGCTGGCGCCGGCCGGTGGCGCAGATCAATCACACGTGCACGCACCGGCGCGGCGCTGTGCGCGGCTTGCACTTTCAAAACCCACCACACGCGGAAGACAAACTGGTCAGTTGCCTGCACGGCGAGGTCTTCGATGTCGCAGTGGATCTGCGGCGTGGCTCGCCGACGTTCTTGCATTGGCACGCGGAGCTGCTTTCGGCGGCCAATGGCCGGTCACTGCTGATACCGCAGGGCTTTGCTCATGGTTTTCAGACGCTGGGCGAGGAATGCGAATTGCTGTACCTGCACTCGAGCGCCTATGCGCCGCAAGCCGAGGGGGCGTTGCATGTGCGCGATCCGCGCCTTGCCATCGCATGGCCGTTGCCGATCACAGAACTCTCGGCACGGGACGCCGCCCACCCATACCTAAGCGCCGATTTTGCCGGTATCTGACCGCAGCATGAACTGCCGCCAATGCCAATCAGCGCTCGCCGCATTATTCGTGGATCGGGGTACCTCGACGCCGTCGCGTGCCTTTTTGTCCGCGGCTGATCCAAGCCCGCCGGAAAAATACTATCCGCTGCGCTTGCGCATCGGCACCGCGTGCTGGCTGGCGCGGCACCTGTGAGGGTTGCAGTCAGCGGCGCGAGCGGATTCATCGGCCGGCATGTACTGGCCGAGCTTGCGCGCTGCCATGCGCAAGTGGTCGCCACCGCGCGCGACCGCCGCCGCCTCAGCGCGTCTGCGGACACCACCGTCGTTGAAATGGATCTGGCCGCGCCGCCGGCGAACGCCTTCGATCTACTCGGTCGCCCCGACGTGCTCATTCACCTGGCCTGGGAAGGATTGCCAAATTACCAGTCCTCCCGTCACGCGGAGGTCGAAGGGCCTCGTCAGTTCAGCTTCCTCAGTGGCCTGATCGAGGCAGGCCTGCCGGCACTGGTGGTCACAGGCACCTGCCTCGAGTACGGCATGCTCTCAGGCGCATTGACGGAGGAAATGTCGGCCACGCCGGGCAGTCCCTATGCGATGGCCAAGGACACCCTGCGCCGCCAACTCGAGGGGCTGCGTGCCGCGCATGAATTCAAGTTCACCTGGGCCCGGTTGTTTTACGTGTACGGGCCGGGCCAAGCATCCGGTTCCTTGTTGCCGCAGCTGGCTGCCGCAGTCGCCCGAGGCGATGCGCGTTTCGACATGTCGGGCGGTGAGCAGGTGCGCGACTACGTGGCTGTGGAAGAGGTCGCCCGGATCCTGGTCGCGTTGGCGCTCAAACGGTGCGATGCAGGCGTACTCAACGTGGGTTCCGGGCGGCCCGTGCGGATCCGGGATTTGGTGGAATCCTGGCTCGCCCAGCATCATTGGCACATTGAGCTCAACCTTGGCCACTATCCTTATCCCGAACATGAGCCCATGGCCTTCTGGGGTGATGTCACCCGGCTGAATGCGGCGCTCGGGAGCAGCTGACCATGAACCGGGCGCGCAATGAAACGGGTAGTATTTGAAGCCGCCTTGCGCGGCCCAAGGGATTTCAGATCGGAGGCTTCATGAGCTTTGAGGACGAAGTGCGAGCGCGCATCGACGCCTATGCCAGCAACCGCGAGCTGGCCGATGCCGCCGGTCAGTTCATCCGTGCTTCGACACAGCCTAAGTATTCCTACAATTTTTCCTGGCTGGGGCGCCCGATCATTCAGTACCCGCAGGACATGGTGGCGATGCAGGAGATCATCTGGCGAACTCAGCCTGATCTGATCATCGAGACCGGCATTGCCCACGGCGGCTCACTGATCTTCTCCGCCTCGATGCTGGAACTCAATGCGGTCTGCGGCGGACCGTCGCAGGCACAGGTGCTCGGCATTGACATCGACATCCGGGCGCATAACCGCACGGCGATCGAGGCGCATCCGCTCGCCCGCCGGATCCGGATGATTCAGGGATCGAGCGTGGCCCCCGACATCATCGCTACTGTGCGGCAGATCGCGGGCCTCAACAGCAATGTACTCGTGTGCCTGGACTCCAATCACACGCACGACCATGTGCTCGCTGAGTTGCAGGCGTATGCGCCACTGACAAGCGTCGGCAATTACTGCGTGGTCTTTGACACTATCGTCGAGGATCTGCCGGCGGGGCTGTCGGCCGACCGGCCCTGGGGTCCGGGGAACAGTCCCAAGACTGCGGTCTGGAAGTATCTGGCGACCCACCCGGAATTCGAGATTGACAAGCGTGTACAGCACCAGTTGCTCATCACAGTGGCGCCGGATGGCTATCTGAAGCGGGTCCGATAGTTGGCGCGGACCACGACCGCCGTCGCGCGGTTGGCAGATGCGCTGGATTCATATGCGCAGAAGCCTGCCATGCAGAACCCAGTCGCGCACATCAGTTATTACTTCCGTCGGTGAGCCTGCGCAAATTTTCGAGTGATTCGGCGTAAATGGCGTCGGCGCATTTGCGCAGAGCCTTCTGCATCGAATCGTATTGCTCCTGCGTCAAAGTAATGGCTTCAATCATGGCTTGCGCAAGATCGGAATTCCTGGCGTACACAATGCTGTTTG
>JBGPLJ010000394.1:0-3144 GCA_041486385.1 Steroidobacteraceae bacterium | reverse complement strand
GCATTCCTACAGCGCAAGGGACCGGCTACCGCTGGCGAGCCTGCGTGCGTCGGCGCGAAACTGCAGCCAGCAGGAGCGCTCGCAGGGCAGCGAGCGCCAAACGTGTCGATAGAGGGAAACACCATGCTTCACTATGCCGTTGTATTTTTCGTCATCGCGCTCGTCGCAGCGCTATTCGGCTTCACCGGTATCGCCGTCGGAGCCGCAGGAATCGCGAAGATTCTGTTCTTCGTGTTTCTGATCGGCGCGATCATCTCCTTCCTCATCAATCTCACGCGCAGGGCCTGACGGCGCTGCCGGCCGGTACTTGCAGTTCAATCCACAGGAGACCTGATTCATGAATGCCAAGCCTGCACCCGAGGGTGAACTTTCGAACTTCGTGGCCGATGTCGAAGAGCTGGTAACAAAGCTCGACGTGAAGGACGCAGAAGTAACGCGGCTGCGCGCCAAGGTGCGGGAGACGCTGGATGCCGCCAAGCAGGGTGTGACGAACGGTACGCAGGCGCTGAAGGAGCGTGCGCGTCAGACTGCAGGAAGCGCCGACGACTACGTACGCGCAAGCCCGTGGCAGGCCATGGGCATTGCCGCACTCGTTGGTCTCGCTGTTGGCTACGTCGCCGCCCGCAAGTCATAGGACTCGAAAGCAGTCCCGCCGTCGCAGCCCCGCCGTCCAACAATGGACATCGCCACTCTTCTGTCGCTGCGGCGGATAGGCCCGGTCCTGCTCCGCCATCTCAGCGCCTATGCCGACCTGGCGGGCCAGGACCTGGTGGCGTCGCGCAAGGATCTCGTGACGCGGCTGCGGGCGGCGCTGATCTTTTCTGTCTGCGGCGCTTTTGCACTGCTCATGGGCTGCATCTGGGTGATCGCGGCCACCTGGGACACGCCGCACCGCATGCTCGCCATCGGGATGATGACAGCGCTCTTTGCAGTGCTGGCGCTTGTGGCTGGATTGTTCGCAACCCGAACGAGTCGGCAGCCCGCGTTCGCGTCGGTTCGGCGCGAATGGTGCGAGGATCGTCTGATTCTCGAGCACGTCTTATCGGGTGCGCCGGATGAGACGAGCACGGGAGAGGTGTCATGAGGAGCGATGGTATGAACGCGCGGGAGCGCATCGCGACGCATCTTGCCGAATCCCGCGCGCAACTGCGGCAGATACTCGACGTCGATCACGACGAGTCGCGCGCGGCAGGTGCCGTATTTCCGCGCAGCCGCACGATGCGCGCGCTGACAAGGCACCCGGCGCTTGCCATTGTGGTCGTCGCCGCCGCGGGCATGCTGATTGTGCGCCCCGAACTTGCAGTGCGTTTCGCAAGGCTGATACCCATCGGCGCTATCGGACGAGGCTTGATGCTGCGGTACCTCACGCAGACCAAGCTGTGACGACACCCGACCGGACGGTAGCAATCCCGAAGCAAGACCCCGGATCGAACCGAGGCTGGGCATCGCACCTCAGGAGCGCGGTCCTGGTGATTGCCGTTATCGCGTGCATCTGGATGCTGCGATGGGCCAAGCCGCTGCTCGTACCACTGGTAGTTGGAATCTTCCTCACCTTCTGGCTCACGCCTCTCGTGAATGGCCTGCAGCGACTGTGGGTGCCGCGCTCAATCGGCGCAGCACTCGTGCTGATCGCGGTTGTCGCATGCGTTGGCGGGGTCGGCTACTGGCTGAGTGATGACGCGCAAGCGCTCGTGAACGGCTTGCCAGACGCCATGCGGCACGTGCAATCCGTGCTCAATCATGCCTTGCACGACCGCGGCAGCTGGTTGCACGACCTGCGCAGCACCTGGAATCAGATGGCGCCGCTTGCGACTGGAACTTCGAACGCCGCTTCCAATGCGGCGCTCGCGGCCGGCGCTTCCGCGCCGGTCGATATGCAGGGCACGCTCATCCATTGGTCCGCCGCTGCAATGACGGCTGTCGGAAGCTTCGGAGTCGTCCTTTTTCTCATCTACTTCCTGCTTGCGTCGGGCGATCTGTTCAAGCGGAAATTGCTCGCGGCCGTGTCGGGCCATCGACCGACCCAACGCATCACGATGGGCGTATTGGATGAAATCGGCGTGCAGTTGCAGCGCTATCTCGGTGTCCTGGTGATCACGAACATCGTCATCGGTGCGATGACGTGGGCGGCCTTCGCTGCAATGGGTGTGCAGCACGCGGCGGTCTGGGGCGCGGCGACGGCAATCCTGCATGTCGTTCCCTACCTGGGCGCGGCCGTCATCGCAGGGACCTCGGGTATCTTCGCTTCAGTGCAGTTCGAATCTCTCGGACATGGCCTCATGGTGGCATCGGTCGTGCTTGGGCTCTCGACGCTGGTCGGAATGCTGCTCACCACGATTCTCGCCGGGCGCGCATCCGCGATGAATGCCGCGGCAATCTTCATCGGCCTGCTGTTCTGGGGCTGGCTGTGGGGTGTCGCGGGCCTGCTGCTCGGGACGCCACTCATGATGGCGATCAAGGTGATCACCGACCGCGTCGAGTCCTTGCGCTGGATCAGCCAGTTCCTGAGTACCGATCAGAGTCGTCCGCGGCAGCTGCGTACCGACGCGTGAGTGAAGCCCTCTCACACGACGGCGCGGGGTTGTCGCGGACACCTGGTGAACGCTGGCGTCAGTGGCTGCGGGGCTTTCTCAGGAAGTCAGCGCGGTCGGCCGAACGGACCTTGACGGACACGTGGTTGCCACGGCGCACGAGGGTCAAAGGTATTTCGACGCCTACGGGACCGAGACTCCAGACGCGTCGGTACAGCTCGGCGAGCGTCGATACGCGTTGATCCGCCACTTCGAGAATCATGTCACGCACACGGACACCCGCGCGCGCGGCAGGTCCGCCGTCCGTGAGGCCCCCCACGAAGAGGTGTTCCTGCAGCTCCGTGGCATACATGCCGAGCCACGGATGCGGTGGGCGCGGTGAACGGCCGGTGCTCGCCATGTCATCGAGAATCGGTGTGAGCAGATCCACGGGTACGAACATGTTCGCCTGTTCGGATTCATCTTTCGCCGGTTCCTGCACGAACAATGAGCCGATGCCGAGCACCTTGCCCTGCATGCTGACGAGCGCCGCGCCCGACCAGTGTGGATGCGCGGGCGCGGTGAAGAGCGCTTCGTCGAGCAGGTATTCCCAGTAGCCCGCGAACTCGCGTTT
>JBGPLJ010000393.1:0-3156 GCA_041486385.1 Steroidobacteraceae bacterium | reverse complement strand
CGTCAAGGATCCTTCCGCGCCATTGAAAAGGACATAAGTGGGCCGCTCGTCGATGGCCTTCTGCATATCGAAAGCCTGGTGACCCTTCTCGCGATACTTGCCGACCGTGTAGAAGTCGCCCTGCATCACGTAGTACTCGTGATCAACCGGCGGGAAACCTTCCGGTGGCTCGATCAGTATCAAGCCGTACATGCCGTTCGCGACGTGCATGCCGACAGGCGCCGTCGCGCAGTGGTAGACGTACAGGCCCTCGTTCAGAGCCTTGAAGGTGAATTGCGATTCGTGGCCTGGCGCGGTGAATGATGACGCAGCGCCGCCGCCCGGCCCCGTCACGCCGTGCAGATCGATGTTGTGCGGCATCTTCGAGTCCGGCCGATTCTTCAGATGAAATTCCACCGTGTCACCCTGACGCACGCGGATGAAGGACCCGGGTGTGGTCCCGCCGAACGTCCAGAACGTGTAGCTCACGCCCTCCGCGATCGGTTTCTCGAGCTCGTGGACTTCGAGTTCGACAATCACCTTGGCGGGTGCATGTCGGCCGGTCGCCGGCGGAACCTGCGGCGGCGAGGTCAGTATCGCTTTGACCGGCTCACCCTGGGGTGGGCCGAAGTCGCCAGGCGTCACGTCCGCAGCACTGGCCGGAGCCGGGGCCGGGGCCGGTGAAGCCGGGTTCGTGTATGCACTCGGAGCGACAGCGCCCAGGCAGATTGCGGCAAGCCAACAGCAGATTCGATTTCGCATCTCACTCTCTCCCCTTGCGTAGTTCGCGCAGGGAGAATTGTCACGCGGCAGCAGCACGCCACCAATACGTAACGGCGGCGCCCTCCATACGGGTAAGTACCTATTGCGTTTCTGTCACGCTGCGAAGGCCGCGGACTGCATCGCCGCCATCAGCCGGCTTGGCTTCCAGATGAGAATGTCGCAGGGCATTCGGTCAAGGATCTTCTCCGCCGTCCTTCCCACCAGCAAAGCCTGCAATGCGCCACGCGCGATCGCCCCCACGATCATCGCGTCGATAGCGTTTTCGACCGCGTACTCCGGCAGCGCTTCCGCGGGCGCGCCGTCGATGAGATCCACAGAACCGGCGAAGTTCGGGTGCTGCGCGATCACGGCGTCCAGGTCATGCTGATGGGCGAGCCGCACCGACTCCAGCAAACTGCCATCGATTGTCTTGCCACCGCCGTACGTACGAGCGATCGCTGCCGCGCTTGCGAGGATCGGGCTCGTATCGATGACATGCACCGCACGCGCATCACCGCCCAGAGCCAGGGCGAGGCGCTCGGTGAGGAGCAGGAGTTCATTGTCGAGCGTCGCCGGCTTGTCGTCCGCATGGCCCGGATCGACGGCCGCGGCGAGTTTCACCGCCGACCGCCACACGACCGGCTTGGTGAGCAGGAGCGGCGCCGGACACTCGCGTATGAGATGCCAGTCCGTGTTGGTGAAAAAAGTCCGGCGTATCGGTCCGTGGTAGTGAGTGTCCTTGACGACCAGATCGGGACGCAGTGCGCGGACTTTTTCGACGATGCCGATGTGCAACGAATTGCGGAACACTATGTCGGTCGTAACGCCCACACCCTGCTCTCTGACCGGCGCCGCAATCGTCTCGAGCTGCGCATAGTGCTCCGCGCGAGCTCGAGCGGCAGCGGCCTCGCAGAACTCCGCCGCATAGAATCGATCGGCTCGCAGTTGCGGTGACGTGTCGCAGATGAATAGATCCAGGCGCGCGCCAAATGTTTGCGCCAGCCGCGCGGCCTTGCCAACGCAGGGTTGCGCGGCCGCGCTCGGATCGACGACGGCCAGAATTGTATGAATGCCGACCACGTCAGGGATACAGCGCCGTGGCGAGCACTGGCGTCCTCATCTTCGACGGCGCCGCCTTGAATCCCGGCGGCTTGATGATGAGCGCATCGCAGCGTAACTCATCGAGCACGCGCTCGGCCGTGCTGCCGATGAAGAAGCGTCTGAGCCCTGAGCGCGACACGGCACCCATGACGACGATATCCGCGCCGACCTTCTTGATGGCCGCCTTGAGACCGCCAGGAACGTCGCTCATCGATAGATGTCGACGCCGGCGCGGAATGCCCGCGCTTTGCGCCAGGCGATTGAAGGCGCGAGCCACTCGCGCGCTATTTTCTTCCTCGGCCCCGGTCGGTAACCAGACGGGCGCCGTCTCCAGCGGCACGACGAGTCCCATCGCAAGCGGCAGATAGGCGTGAAAGACGTGCACCTGGCCGCGCAGCGCGCCCGCGAGCGCGCTGGCCGATCGCAGCAGATGCCGCTCGAGATTCGCCGGCTTCGCGTTCTCGTGGAATGGATCGACGGCGGCGAGCAGGGTTGGCCGGCGGTAATCTCCCCTGGATTTCACGAACAGAATCGGACAGGGGCAATAGCGGATCAGCTCCCAGTCGGTATTGAGCAGAAACAGGCGGCCCGCCAGGTGGTGCGTCTGGCTCGCGGCAACGACGATGTCAGCTCTCATTGCCTGCACCCTGCGCACCACGGCTTCATGCGGCGGATAGTCGCGCGCCACGTGACTCGCGACTTTCAATCCGGCAAACACCGGCGAATCGCACAGCCGTTCGAGGCGCTCTCGCGACTTCTTCGCTATCAGATCGACGCTAGCAGCCAGGCCGCGCATGCGTCGGGAGCGGCGCACATTCTCGGCAATCACCGGTTCACTGTTTGCGTGGAACAGTTCGATGCGCGCGCCGGCCGCGCGCGCGAGGGTCGCGGCTTTGCGCAATTGACTGGGCGGCACGCGGTCGACGTCCCGAATCGCGACCAGGACGCGGCGAATCTTGCGGGTCACAGGCTCTTCTCCGTCGAAGCTCTGCAATGGGGGCGGTTCAAGCCGCGCTGCGCACTGCTGCCATTTCCGCGCGCAGGCGGCTCGGCTTGAGCACGAGAATATCGCAGGGCAGCCGATCAAGGAGCCGCTCAGCCGTACTGCCGACCAGCAATCTTTGCAGCGCCCGGCGTGCAACCGCGCCCATTACGACGACATCGATCTCCTTTTCGTACACATAGTCCGGCAGGACTGTGGTCGGCGGACCGTCGAGCAGGTCCGCGTGACCGCTGAACGCCGGGTACTCGGCGAGCACGGCTTTGAAATCGGCCGCGTGCTGGTCGCGCAAGGTGGTGAGGAGTTCGCCATCT
>JBGPLJ010000392.1:0-3161 GCA_041486385.1 Steroidobacteraceae bacterium | reverse complement strand
GGAATGATGCGCGCCGAGAACAGGAGCTTGCCCGAGGAGTGCGTCTTGCCCTTGTCGTGATCGAAGAACACACCGGGGCTGCGATGCAGCTGCGACACGATCACGCGCTCGGTGCCGTTGATCACGAACGTGCCGTTGTCGGTCATCAGCGGGAGTTCCCCGAGATAGACCTCCTGCTCGCGCACGTCCTTCACGGGCTTCTTCGGGCCGCTCGCTTCCTTGTCGAGCACCACGAGACGCACCTTCACGCGCAGCGGCGCCGCGTACGTGAGGCCACGCAGCTGGCACTCCTTCACGTCGAACACCGGATCGCCGAGTCGATAACTCACGTACTCGAGGTAGGCGTTGCCCGAATAGCTCGAGATCGGGAACACACTCTTGAATGCGGAGTGCAGACCCACTTCCTCGCGCGTCTCTTCCGGGACTTCCGTCTGCAGGAAGCGCCGGTAGGAGTCGATCTGAATCGCCAGCAGGTACGGCACGTCCAGAATGCTCTGACGTTTGCCGAAATCCTTGCGGATGCGCTTCTTCTCGGTGAAGGAATATGCCATCGGTGTCGCCCTCTACATCAAACGCTACAAAAGCGGACGGCCGAACCGGCCCTGCTAGGGGCCGGTCCGGCTATGCGCGACTCAACAACTCGAACGGACAACGGGTTCGACCCGCGTCACTTGACCGCTGCCTTGGCGCCGGCGTCTTCCAGCTTCTTCTTGATCGCGTCGGCATCGGCTTTCGGAATGCCTTCCTTGACGGTCGACGGCACGGCCTCGACCAGGTCCTTCGCTTCCTTGAGGCCAAGTCCCGTGATCTCGCGGATCACCTTGATGACGCCGACCTTGTTGGCGCCGAACTCGCTCATGGTCACGGTGAACTCGGTCTGCGCTTCGGCAACCGGCGCAGCGGCGGCGGCGCCACCGGCGGCAGCCATTGCGACAGGCGCGGCAGCCGTCACGCCGAATTTCTTTTCCATGTCGGCGATGAGATCGACCACTTCCATGACGGTCATTTTGGAAATGGCATCGAGAACGTCTTCTTTGCTAACAGCCATGATGAACTCCAGAGAAAATACTTTTGGTTTCAATTACCCGAAAAAATGCGTCAGGTCCCGTTCGCGGGCACTCTAGGCGGCGGCTTCCTTCTGCACTCGCACCGCGTCGATCGTGCGCACAAGCTTGGCTTGCGGCTCGGCGAGCGTACGAACGAGCTTCGCAAGCGGCGCCTTCAAGAGGCCCATGAGTTGCGCAAGCGCCTGCTCCTTGGTCGGCAGGCTCGCAACCCGATCGAGATCCTTCGGCGACAACAGCCGCCCGCCCATCGACACGATCTTGGCAACCAGCTTGTCGTTGTCCTTCGCGAAGGCTTTGACGACGCGGGCGGCAGCGCCCGGGTCGCTCTTCGAAAAGGCCAGGACCAGCGGTCCCTTGAGCGAGTCGCCGATGCACTCGAAAGGAGTGCCGGCCACGGCCTTGCGCGCCAGCGTGTTCTTGACCACACGCATGTACACGCCTCCGGCCCGTGCTTTCGCCCGAAGATCGGTCATCTGGGGGAGCGAGAGGCCTCGATATTCCGCCGCCACCACGGATTGGGCATTGGCCGCCACCGCGTTGACTTCGGCCACGAGCGCCTGCTTGTCTTCCAGCTTCAATGTCATCTCTCGCCTCCTGGTGAGAAGTAGAACTACCCCGGCATGCGTCCTTGCGCGCCGGCCCATCGTTGCGATGGCTACCATCACTCACCAGTCCAAACGGCCAGTCGGTGCGGGTAACGCCATCTGCGCAGGAATGATTAAGGGTCCTTCGAACCCGCCTGCGGTCTTCGATCGCTTCAACCTAAATCGTCTACAAGCCCTGATTTACAGTCCAAGACTCGCCTGATCCACGGCGACGCCCGGGCCCATGGTCGAAGACAGCGTGATCTTCTTCAGATACACGCCCTTCGAGGCCGCCGGCTTCACCTTCTGCAGATCGGCGATCAGAGCCATCAAATTCTCTTTCAGCTTCGGTGCGTCGAACGTCGACTTGCCGATCGCACAATGCACGATGCCCGCCTTGTCCGTGCGATAGCGCACTTGACCGGCCTTGGCGTTCTTGACGGCTTCGCCGACGTTTGGCGACACGGTGCCAACCTTCGGGTTCGGCATCAGGCCGCGCGGTCCCAGGATCTGACCGAGCTGCCCGACCACACGCATCGCGTCCGGGCTCGCGATCACGACGTCGAAATTGAGCTCGCCCTTCTTCACCTGTTCCGCGAGATCCTCGAGGCCTACGATGTCGGCGCCCGCGGCCTTCGCCGCCTCGGCGTTCTTGCCGGACGTGAATACGGCCACGCGCACGCTCTTGCCGGTGCCATTCGGCATCACGGTGGATCCGCGCACCTGCTGGTCCGACTTGCTCGCGTCGATGCCGAGGTTGACCGAGACATCGAGCGACTCGGCGAACTTGGCCTTGGAAAACTCCTTGATCAGCGCGATCGCTTCATCGATCGCATACGTCTTGCCCGGAACGATCTTGTCCTTCCAGGCCTTGACTCTCTTGGCTACGTGCGGCATGTCAGAACCCCTCCACTTCAACGCCCATGCTGCGGGCGCTGCCCGCGATGGTGCGCATGGCGGCTTCGAGATCGGCGGCCGTGAGATCCGGCATCTTCTTCTTGGCGATCTCTTCGAGCTGCTTGCGGCTGACCTTGCCGACTTTCTGGGTATTCGGGGCGCCGCTGCCCTTTTCAATCCCCAGCGCCTTGCGCAGGAGCACGGACGCGGGCGGCGTCTTCAGGATGAAAGTGAAACTGCGGTCGCTATAGACCGTGATCACGACTGGAGTCGGCAGGCCCTTTTCGAGCTGCTGGGTCTGCGCGTTGAACGCCTTGCAGAACTCCATGATGTTGACGCCCTGCTGACCGAGCGCCGGACCGACTGGCGGACTCGGATTGGCCTGGCCTGCAGGAATCTGCAGCTTGATATAGCCCGTAACTTTCTTAGCCATCAATCACCTCGAGTGGGTACGAACGCTGCTCAGGCAGCTCCCCGTAGTTTTTCAGGCCTTCTCGACCTGACTGAACTCCAGCTCCACCGGCGTCGAACGCCCGAGGATCTGCACCGCCACCTGCAGGCGGCTCTTGTCGTAGTTGACGGACTCAACCACGCCGTTGAAATCGTTGAACGG